>JBOFQO010000266.1:0-3351 GCA_051660925.1 Silanimonas sp.
GCGTCGACCATGTTCGGGTTGCCGCACAGGTAGGCGATGTCGCCCTCGGCGCTCGGCGCCAGCGACGCGAGATGCTCGGTGACATAGCCGCGCCGCGCGTCCGGCCCGGCGGAGTCGTTGAACTCGCGCGAGTAGCAGGGCACGAAGCGGAAGTGCGCCGGGTGCTTCGCGGCCACGGCGCGGAAATCCTCGGCGTAAATCAGCTCGGCTTCGCTGCGCGCGCCGAACAACACGACCACGTGAACGCCGCGCTCGACGATGGCTTTCTCCAGCAGGGGCAGCATCGAGCGGTAGGGCGTGACGCCGGTGCCGGTGGCGATCAGCAGGTAGCGCCGGTTGGCGTCGGCGGGCAGCAGGCAGAAGCGCCCGAACGGCCCGCTCGCGGTGACCTCGTCGCCTTCCTTCAAGCCCTCGAACAGCGCCGTGGCGGTGCCGCCCGGCACGTAGGACGCGGCGATGTCGACCGCTTCGCCCGGGCCCAGCGCGTGGTCATGGATCGTCGCCAGCGAATAGCTGCGCTTGGTCGGCTGGCCGTCGCGGCCGGTCAGGTGGATCTGGATGAACTGGCCGGGGATGTAGTCGAGCGCCTGCCCGTCGGCGCGCAGGAAGCTCAGGTGGGCGACGGCCGGGGCCAGCATGCGCTTGGCCACCAGCTTCATGGGGAATTGGGGAATCAAGGGGGTGCTCCGAAGGACGGCGGATTATGGCCCGCCCGGCCGTGGGCGGCGCGTGGCGGCGCCACGACGCGGCGTGCACGGGCGTCGGCAAACCCTGTGGCCCACCGGCCCGACCGACCTCGCCATGACCGCCAACGCCGCACCGAACGCCAACGCCCTCGCCCTGCAGCGCCTTTACCACTGGGAGCGGGCGGTGCCGTCGAAACGCCTGTTCGTGCAGCCGGTCGGCGACGGCCGCGTCCGCGAGTGGACCTGGGGCGAAGCGCTGATCGAAACGCGGCGCATGGCCGCGCACCTGCGCGCACTCGACCTGCCGCCGGGTTCGTCGATCGCGCTCATCTCGAAGAACTGCGCGCACTGGCTGATGGCCGACTGGGCGATCTGGATGGCCGGCCACGTCTCGGTGCCGCTGTACCCGACGCTGACCGGCACCTCGGTGCGCGAGCTGCTGGCGCACAGCGGGGCAAAGCTGCTGTTCGTCGGCAAGCTCGACGACTGGGCGTCGATCGAATCCGGCATCCCCGACGCGCTGCCGTGCATCGCCTTCCCGCTTTCGCCGGAGGGCGCGAAGCGCCGCTTCCGCGGCTGGGATGACGTGATCGAGAAATCCGCGCCGCTGCAGGGCATGCCGACGCGCGACGCGAGCGAGCTGGCGACGATCATCTACACCTCAGGCACCACCGGCATGGCGAAGGGCGTCATGCACAGCTTCGGCAACTTCGCCGCGGCCACCGCCGCCGTGCTGGCGCGCGTGCCGTTCACGCCGAACGACCGCCTGCTGTCCTACCTGCCGCTGTCGCACATCGTCGAACGCACCTTCCTCGAACACACGCTGCTGGCCAGCGGCTACGAGGTGTTCTTCGCCGAGAGCCTCGACAGCTTCATCGCCGACTTGCAGCGCGCGCGGCCCACGCGCTTCGCGTCCGTGCCGCGGCTGTACCTGAAGTTCCAGCAGGGCGTGTTCGCGAAGGTGCCGGAAGCCAAGCTGGCGCGGCTGCTGAAACTGCCGGTGATCGGCTGGCTGGTGAAGCGCAAAGTGCTGAAGGGCCTCGGCCTCGACCAGTGCGTGTACGCGGGCGGCGGCGCGGCGCCGATGCCGCCGGCGATGCTCGAGTGGTACAAGCGCCTCGGTCTGGAGATCCTCGAGGCCTACGGCATGACCGAGAACTGCGGCGTTAGCCACACCAACGTGCAGAGCGCGCAGCGCATCGGCACCGTTGGCCCGGCCTATCCGGGCGCGGAGGTGCGGCTTGATGCGCAGACGCAAGAGGTGCAGGTGCGCTGCGCCTGGACCATGCAGGGCTACTACCGCGACGAGGCGGCGACAAAGGCCGCGTTCACCGCCGACGGCTTCCTGAAGACCGGCGACAAGGGGGCGATCGATAACGACGGCACGCTGAAGATCACCGGCCGGGTCAAGGACGCGTTCAAGACCAGCAAGGCGAAGTACGTCGAGCCCGGTCCCATCGAGGAGAAGCTCAGCGCGCTGCCGCTGCTGGAGGCCTGCTGCGTGGCCGGCGCCAACCTGCCGCAGCCGGTGGGCCTGGTGATGCTCGGCGCACCGGCGCTGGCGAAGGCATCGACCGCCGCCGGTAAGGCGGACATCGAGGCGGCGCTGGCGAAGCATCTGGAGGCCGTCAACGCGACGCTCGACAGCTACCTGCGGCTCGACGCGCTGGTCGTCGTCGGCGAGGAGTGGACGGTCGACAACGGCCTGATCACGCCGACGCTGAAGGTGAAGCGCGCGCGCATCGACGAGGTCTATGGACCGCACCTCGAGCGTTGGCTCGCCGGCGGCGCGAGCGTCGTCTGGGCCGAACGCGTGATGGCGGAAACGCCGAAGGCTGCGCAGGCGGCTTAGCGCGGAGGCACAAGAACCGGAGTGCCGCGCCGCGCCGCTGGCGCCACGCTGGCCCTCATCCCACACTCCGGGTCCCGCCATGGCCTCCACCCTCACCGCCGTCCGCTCGCCGATGCCGCCGTCGACGCCCCGCCCACCGGCCGCCTCAGGTCGCAACCTCGCCACCGGCGCATCCACGACGACGGAGGCGCGCCTGATCGACATCGCCCGCTCGATCGTCGCCCGCGCCGACGAGCCGTGGCCGCTCGAGGCGATGGCCGCCCACTTCGGCCTCTCGCCCTCGGCCTTCCAACGCCGATTCGTTGCGCTCATCGGGCTGTCGCCAAAGGCCCTGCAGGACGCCGCGCGCCTGGGCCGACTCAAGGCCGCGCTGAAGGCCGGCTCGCGGGTCACCGAGGCCATCCTTGAGGCCGGCTTCGGCTCGCCCAGCCGCGTCTACGGCGAAGCGCAGCGCAACCTCGGGATGACGCCCTCGGCGTACCGGGATGGCGCGCCGGGCGAAGCCATCCACTGGGCCGCGCGCACGACGCGACTCGGGTGGCTGGCGATGGCGGCCACCGAACGCGGCGTCTGCTTCGCGCAATTCGGCGACGACGCCGAGGCGCTGGAAGCCGAACTCGCTCGCGAATTCCCGAAGGCGCGGCGGTCCCGCACCGAACCCGGCGCGCCGCTCGACGCCTGGATCGACGCACTCGACGCGCATCTGTCCACCGCCACGCCCGCGCCGACACTGCCGCTCGACCTGCGCGGCACCGCCTTCCAGATGCGCGTGTGGCGTTTCCTGCAAGGCATCCCGCTCGGCGTGACGCGCTC
>JBOFQO010000267.1:0-8099 GCA_051660925.1 Silanimonas sp.
GTTGCCGAGCTGGCGCCGGGCGTGGCGCTGGACGAGGTCAGAGCGAGGACGGGCGTGGCCCTGGCGTCCTGACGCCCCGGCATGGAAAGCGCACCGCCTAGTCCCTTGTCCGCCGCGCACCGTTCGCTGGTGCGGGAGCTTGCGCGGCGCGAGATCACCGGGCGCTCTCGCGGGGCGACGCTGGGCTCGCTGTGGTCGCTGCTGACGCCGTTCCTGATGCTGGCGGTGTACACGCTGGCCTTTGGTTACGTACTGAAGTCGCGCTGGCCGGGTGCCGAGAGCACCGGCGATTTCGCACTGATCTTGTTCGTGGGACTGTGCGTTCATGGGTTTTACGCCGAGTGCTTCGCGCGCGCGCCAGCCCTAGTCGTCGGCAACACCAGCTACGTGAAGCGCATCGTCTTCCCGCTCGAGCTGCTGCCTTGGCCGGTGCTTGGCGCAGCGGTGTTCCACCTGCTGTTGAATCTGGGCGTGCTCGGCATCGCGCTTCTCGCCACCGGCCACGCCCTGCATGTCACGGCCCTGCTGGTGCCGGCCGTGGTGCTGCTGATGCTGCCCTTCGCGCTTGGTGGCATGTGGTTCCTCGCCGCGCTCGGCGTCTACTTCCGCGACGTGCAACAGCTGGTGCCTCCGGTGCTGACGGCGATGCTTTTTCTGTCCTCCGCCGTTATTCCGGTGTCGGCCATTCCGGAGGCCTACCGCACGGTGTTCCAGCTGAACCCGCTCACGCCGCTGATCGACGCCATGCGTGCGCTGCTGCTCGACGGCGCCTTTCCGGACGTCGCTCGCCTCGGCTGGGGCGCCTTGGCCGCGATGCTCTTCGCGTTCGTGGGTTATGCGTTCTTTCGCCGCCTGAGGCCGGGGTTCGCCGATGTCCTCTGAGCTCGTCGTTCGTGCACGCGGCATCGGCAAGCGATTCGTGGGGTACGCGAAGCCGCATCATCGGTTGCTGCAGGCCATCGATGGTCGGGCGCGGGGCCACCACCACGTCGCGCTGGAGGGGATAGACCTCGACGTGAGGCGCGGCGAAACCGTCGGGATCGTCGGCCGCAACGGCTCCGGGAAGTCGACGCTGCTGCAGATCGTCTGCGGCACGCTGCAGGCCAGCACGGGCGATCTGGCGGTGACGGGACGCGTGGCGGCCCTGCTCGAGCTCGGCGCGGGCTTCAATCCGGAGTTCACGGGCCGGGAGAACGTGTACCTCAACGCCGCGCTGATGGGCATGGCGCGCGCCGAAGTGGACGCGCGTCTGGACGGCATCCTTGCCTTCGCAGACATCGGCGGGTTCATCGACCAGCCCGTCCGCACCTATTCGAGCGGCATGTACGTCCGGCTCGCATTCGCCGTCGCCATCTCGGTGGAGCCCGACCTGCTGGTGGTGGACGAGGCGCTGGCTGTGGGCGACGAGGCCTTCCAGCGCAAGTGCTACGCGCGCATCGAGCAGCTGAAGGCCGGCGGCACCGCCATCCTGTTCGTGTCGCACTCTGCCGCGACCGTGGTCCAGCTCTGCGACCGCGCGATCCTGCTGGAACGCGGCCGCAAGTTGCTCGATGGCCCGCCGAAGCCGGTGGTCGGCCAATACCAGCGGCTGCTGTACGCGCGCGACGACCAGCTCGCCGAAGTGCTGGCGGCCATGCCTGCAGGCGCGGAACTTTCCGAGGAGTCGCGTATCCCCGGGGGCTTGGCAGCGTCCTCGCCAGGTCCCGACGATGCGGCGGCGGACGACGAGTGCTTCGATCCTTCGCTGAAGTCCGCGAGCGTGCTCGAGTACGCGTCGCGCGGCGCGAGGATCATCGATCCGCACCTCGAGAACCTCCAGGGCGAGCGCGTCAACGTGCTCGCCGCCGGCCGCACCTATGTCTACCGGTACGACGTGCATATCGAAGTGGACGCGGCGCGGGTGCACTTCGGGATGATGGTGAAGAGCGTCAGCGGCATCGAGCTGTTCGGCATGTCGTCGCACCGCCGCGGCGAAGCGATCCCGCGCCTTGCCGCGGGTACGCGCCTGCAGGTGCGGTTCCACTTCCGTGCGAGCCTGCTTCCGGGCGCGTACTGCCTCAACGCGGGATGCGTGGGCGTCGACGCGGAAGGCGAGGAAGTGTTCCTGCACCGCATCCTCGACGCCGTGCTGTTCCGGGTGGAAACGCGCGGGATGGGGTTCCGCGAGATGGGATACGTCGACCTGTCGACGCCGGAAACCGCGGAATGGATGACAATAGCCTGATGTCCGATCCCGCCCGCGTCCCCAATCCGGCGCCTCTCGTCCTGGTCCTCGGCATGCACCGGAGCGGCACGTCCGCCGTTACCGGACTGCTTGCGCTGGCCGGCCTGACGCCCGGGGACCAGCTGGTTGGCGCCCACCGGGACAACCCTCGCGGCTACTTCGAACACTCCGGCGTCGTGGCGGTGCACGACGCGCTGTTCGCCGCCCTAGGGCGGCGTTGGGATGACCCGCGTGCCCTTCCCGACGCATGGCTCGATGGCGCCGCGGCGGCTCGCGCGGAAGGTGAGCTCGTGGCCCTCGTCGAGGCGCTTCGTGCCCTAGGCGGCGTGCCGTTGATCAAGGACCCGCGCGCCTGCCGCTTCGTCCCGCTGTGGCGTCGCGTCGCGACGCGCTGCGGATTGGACCTGCGCGTCGTCCTCGTCGTCCGTGATCCGCGGGAGGTCCAGGCCTCGCTGGGCGTGCGGGACCAGCTGCCTGGACCGCGCGCCGCCCAGCTCTGGCTTGCCCACGTGCTCGAAGCGGCGACGTCGACCCGAGGACTGCGTCGTGCGGTCGTCCGCTATGAATCGGCATTGGCCGCGCCTTCGGAAGCCATCGCCGAGGTCGCGGAACGGCTCGACCTGGCGCTCCACTGCGACACGGGCGCGATCCGCGCATTCATCGACGCCGGTCTTCGCCACCACGATGCCACCGCGGTCGAAGCGCCGATCGATCCCCTTGCGGCGGAGGTGCAGCGGACGCTTTCGGCGTCGCCGATCGACGAGACAGCGATCGACCAGCTCTCGGCGCGCTTCGAGCGCGAGCGATCGCTGTACGCCGCGGGATTGGAGGAACGTTGGCGAGGCGAACACGAAGGGTCGAGCGTGGTGGGTGCGTCGCCCGTCGCGCCGGCCAACGAGGTCAGCCAACGCGCCATCGTCGCCATGCTCGCCGCCTTGGGCACGGGCGCAGCCACCGGCGATACGCCGGATCCACGGCTGTACCTGGCGGGCGCCGACGCCGCCTTCCGCGAGGAAGAAAGCCTGGTCGCCGCGCTGGAGCCCGTCGATCGTGGATTCCGCGCGCGTTTCGACCTTCCCCCGGGGCGGGCCGCGGATTGGATCCGCTTCGATCCGGCCCATTCGCCCGGGTTCTACGTCCTGGAACGACTGCGGGTTGGCGATGCCGACGTGGCGATCGCGGCGCGCGCGCGAGTGGCCGGCGGGTACCCCGTGTCCGTGCGCGATGGCTTCGGCTTGGTCGAGCCGTCCCACGACCCGCACTGGTGCATCGACGTGCGCGGCCTCGGGGCCTCCGGGGCGCGCATTGAACTCTGGTTCCGCGTCGAGTCACTCGCGGCGTTGCTGGACGCCCTCGCCCTGCCTCGACGGATGGCCGCCCTGGAGACCGCGGTCGCGGCCACGGTCGAGCATGCGCACGGGATCCATGCAAGCCTGCTGCACATCCACGGCGAGACGTCCCATCGTCTCGTCGATGCGGAACGCCGCGCCATCCAGGCGGAACAGCAGCTGGGCCGGGCCATAGGACTGGCGGAGCGGGTTCTGGCGGCGATCGCGGAGGTGGATGCGCGAGCGAGCGCGGCTGCCGCTGCGGCGGACGCGTCGATGGCGTCGCGCATCGAAGCGATCGAGCGGCAGCTGGGCGGACTGGCGGGCAAGGTGTCGGCGTCCTCGGAGGCGGTCGAGCGGCTCGAGCGTCGATCCACCATCGCCCACGAATGGCGGAGGCTCCGTGCCTTCATCCTTGGCGCGTTCCGGAGTCGTGGCGCATGACGACCGTTCGTGCGCTCGCCGGTATCGACGCCGCGGAAGGCGCCGTCTTTACCTGGGCGGGAGCGGATCCGCAGCTCCTGCTGGTGCCGGAGAACGGAGGCGCGTGGCCAGCGGGCTGGTACGCCTTCGAGCTCGACTGCACCGTGCGTTCCGGGATCCTGCTCGCGCCCCAGCTTTTCCCGGATTTCGGCGATGGTTTCGCCGACGCGACGCGGATCGATCTCGAAGAACCCGACGCGGACGGCCGGATCCGCCAGGTCCTGCTGTTCTCGAAGGAGGTCAAGTCGCTGCGCTTCGATCCCTCGATTGCGCCGGCCGACGTGGTCGGCCTGGCGGTGCAGATGCGCCCGCTGGGTCGCTGGGGCGCGTTCTCGTCGATGCTCCGCCGCTGCTCGACCGGTCGCGGCCGTCGCCATGCGCTTCGCGTCATGCTCGCCGTCTCCGCCGCAATCCGTCGCGGCGGCTTGTCCGGGATCGGCTCGGAACTGCAGCGTCGCTATCGCGAAGAGCTTCGGATCGCGAGGATCGACTATGGCTCATGGTCGAAGGCCGCCGTCACACAGGAGGGCGACCGCCGCGGCGAGGTGATCAGCGTCGTCATGCCGACCTGGAACACGCCCATCGCCTTCCTCGACGCGGCCGTCGCGAGCGTCGTCGCCCAAGGATTCCAGGACTGGGAACTGTGCATCGCCGATGATGCGTCGACGGACGTTCGCGTTCGCCAGCGGCTTCGGGAGCTTGCGTCCAGCGACCCGAGGATCCGCGTGCGCTTCCGCGAGTCGCAGGGTGGAATCGCCGCGGCCACCAACGATGCGCTGGCCCTGGCACGGGGCGCGTTCGTTGCTTTCCTCGACCATGACGACGTGCTGGCGTCGAACGCGCTCGGGCGGATGTCGGAAGCGCTTCGACGGGGTGGTGGTGACGTCGCCTATTCGGACCACGACTACCTCTCCCCCGATGGCCGCCGCTGCTCGCCGTACTTCAAGCCCGATTGGAGTCCGGACCTGTTCCTCGCGCAGATGTACATGGGCCATCTCATCGTCGCCCGTCGCGCGCTGGTCGCGTCGGTCGGAGGCGTCCGCAGTGACGTCGATGGCTCTCAGGATTACGACCTCATGCTGCGGCTCGTTGGCGCCGGAGCCACGGTCGTGCACGTTCCGGAGGTGCTCTACCACTGGCGTCAGCATGCCGGCTCGACGGCCGGCGATCCGGGTTCGAAGCCGTATGCCCACGATGCCGGACGCCGCGCGCTGCAGGCCTACCTCGACGCCCGGAGTCCGGGTGCGCGGGCCGACGACGGCCGCTGGCTGTTCTGCTACGACGTTCGCTACCCCGTGCCGTCGCCCGCACCGCTGGCGTCGATCATCATCCCTACCCGCGACAGGCTGGACTTGCTCGAGCCTTGCGTCCGGACGCTGCTTTCGCAAACCGACTATCCGGCGTTCGAAGTCGTCGTCGTCGACAACGGGTCGCAGGACGCGGAGACCCTAGCGTGGCTGCGGGACGCGCCGGCGGCCGACCCGCGCCTCCGGGTGATCCGGGCCGATGAGCCCTTCAACTGGTCGCGCTTGAACAATCGGGGCGTCAAGGCGGCCCGTGGCGACGTGCTGGTCTTCCTCAACAACGACACCGAGATCATCGATGGCGGATGGCTGCGTCGCCTGGTCGAGCACTCGCTCCGTCCCGAAGTGGCGACCGTCGGCCCATTGCTGCTTTATCCCGATCGCACGATCCAGCATGCGGGTGTCGTCGTCGGCATCGGCGGCTGGGCCGACCACCCCTTCAAGGGCCTGCCGCCAGAACATCACCAGGACCTTTTCGTGTCCCCGATGCTCCGGCGCAACGTGCTCGCGGTCACGGGCGCGTGCATGGCGATCGCCCGCGACACCTTTGAACGCCTCGGCGGATTCGACGAAAGCTTCGTGGTCTGCGGCAGCGACGTGGAGCTCGGGCTGCGCGCCCATCGTCGGGGACTCTGGAACGTCTACGTGCCGGAAGCGGCGCTGATCCACCACGAGTCGAAGACGCGCGACGCGAGCAAGGTGCCGGCGGGCGACTTCGTCCGCTCCGACGAGGCGTATGGCGCGTTTCGTCACGCGGGCGATCCGTTCTTCAATCCGAATCTCGACTGGTCGCGCACCACGCCCGCGCTGGGAAGCCTCGTGCGATGAGGTTCGGCCACTTCTCGAGGCGGGTTCTCGAACGGCTGCTGCGCGCCCTTCCCACCGAGCCCGTTTTGCCGCCGACGGTGGTTCCCGAGACGACGCCATTGGCATTCCGTGCCGGGGCGTTTCCCCAGAGCCGGCTCAACCTGGTCGTACCGTCGATCAACCCTGAGCACTACTTCGGTGGCATCCATACTGCCGTGCAGGTGTTCCGGGAGCTCGCCGCGCACTTTCCGGCGCTGCGCATCATCGCCAGTGACAGCCGCCCGCGAGCCGAGGCGTCGGCGCGATTTCCGGACTTCGTGGTCGGGGAGCTCGGCGATGATCCCGTTCATCCCCGGCAACTCGTCGCCGCGAACGACCGCTACGGTCGATCGCTCGCCGTTTCGCCCGGTGATGTGTTCCTCGCAACGGCATGGTGGACGGCGGCGCTCGCCCAGCAGGCCGCGGCATTCCGCGACGGCCACCGGGCTCCCGGTGCCATCGCCTACCTGATCCAGGACTTCGAGCCCGGGTTCTATCCGTGGTCGAGCCGCCATGCGCTGGCATTGGCCAGCTATCGGCCTAAACGCGACTTCGCGATCTTCAACACCGGGCTCCTGCAGCGCTACTTCGTGCAGCAGGGTCTCGACTACGGCGACCGCTGCGTGGCCTTCGAGCCGACGCTCAACGCCGGGCTCCGCGCGGCACTCGATGCCCAGGTGCGAAGCCCCACGCGGCGCGAGCGCACGATCCTGTTCTATGCTCGTCCCGGCACGCCGAGGAACGCGTTCGAGCTCGGCTGCGAGGCTTTGCGCGAATGGCGGGCGCGCTTTCCCGGCGCCCCGGCGTGGCGGGTGCTCGGCCTCGGTGAGCTCGATTCGAGCATCGACCTGGGGGGCGTCGTCGTCGAGGGTCTCGGCAAGCTGGACATCGCCGCGTATGCCGACCGGTTGTCGACGGCCGCCGTTGGCCTGGGGCTGATGATCTCGCCGCATCCGAGCTATCCGCCTTTCGAGATGGCGGCGTTCGGCATCAGGACGGTCACGAATGGTTTCGCCAACAAGGACCTGGCCCCGACGGGCGAGGCTCTGCTCAGCGCCGCGAGTCCGTCGCCCGCGGCGCTGGCCACCCTTCTCGCGCGCGCCTGCGCCGAGGCCGAGGCGGCCGATTTCGCGCCGTGTGCTCCGGCGACCTCGGTGCCGCGCGGATTTCTCGAAGGTGGCGACTCGTTACTCCACGACGCACGCGGGATCGCCGACTGGCTGAAGGCCGCGCAGTGAGCGTCGAGGTCGGCCTCGTCCGACCGCGCTGATAAACTTGCGCGATGGAAAGGACTCTCTGCATTCCCGGCCCTCGAGCAGCGCAGTGGCGGCGTTTCGCCGCCACCCTGATGCTCGGCCTGTCGGTCGGCATCGCCACAGGGCCAACGGTGGCCGCGCCCGCATCAGCAACCGCGCCCGCATCAGGGCCCGCCTCCGCGCCACTCGCTTCGACCGCGCCGACACCACCACCCGCGCCCGAGGTTCGACTCGCGCTCGACGTCAGCGAATTCGAGCCGCGTTCGATGCGGGTCCGGCTCGAAGGCTGGTACCTCGACGCGACGCCCGGGCGGAGGGTCGCGACGGTCGCGGTGTCCAGCGGCACGAGAACGTTCCGTTGGCCTACGAGCATCATCCGTCGGCCAGACGTCGTGCAGGCGACCGGCCGAGCGGACGCTTTCGAATCGGGTTGGTCGGCGTCCGGCGTTTGGCCGGCCGACGACGTTCCGCCGGAATCGCTTTCCCTGACGTTCCTCGCCGACGATGGGGCGGTGCTCTACGAGGCTAGGGGAATTACGCCGACAGCCCGGAACGAACGGGGCGTTCCGTTCTTCCACCACGCGGTCGCCGCGGGCACGGTGGCCGTGCTGCTGGCGCTTCTGGCGTCGCGTGCCGTGCGGCGTAGGCCCGCGTCTCC
>JBOFQO010000268.1:0-2583 GCA_051660925.1 Silanimonas sp.
GAACAGGCGTTCGGCCTGCGGCGGCGTGCTGAGGCTGCCGTGCTCGACGAAGAAGTCGGCGTAGCGATTCACCAGCGACGCCAATGGCGCATCGGCGCCGCCGGTCATCAGCTGGCGGTTTTCCGCCAGGGTGTGCAGCCGCAGGCCGTCCAGCGTGGCGCTGCCCGGCGGCAGCCCGAGCGCGGCCTCGGCGATCGCGTGCCCCGGCGTCGGGTCCGCCTGCCAGCGCGCGCTGGCCGCGAACCACGCGCGCGCAAAGCCCCGCAGCGCCTCGGGATGACGCTGCACCGTCTCGCGTGTGGTGACCACCACGTCGAGCACGAGCCCCGGTGTCTCCGCGCTACTGAACACCGGCGTCGCGCCCTCGGCGACGGCCGCGGTGGCGTACGGCACCCAGGTGTGGCCATAGTCGATCCGCCCCTCGCGCAGCGCCGCCGCGACGTCCGACGCGTCGACGTTCGACCACGTCACCCGCCGGGCATCGACATTCGCCCGCTGCAACCAGGTCTGAGTGAACAGTTCGCCGAAGCCACCCATCGCCGTGGCCACCCGCAGCGGCGCGTCGCCATCGAGGCTCGCCGCGTCGATGCGCGGCGAGCGCAGGATCTGATCGCCACCGGTGGACTCGTTGGCGACCAACAGCACCACGACGTCGGGGCGCGCCTCGCTGAGCGTGATCGCGTCGCCGAGCGACACGCCGACCAGGTCATGGTGTCCGGCGGCGAACTCGGCGATCAGGCCCTTGGTGTCGCGGCTGAAGGTGACCTTGAGCGCGACGCCCTCGGCGGCCATCAGACCCTGCTGCTCGGCGATCACCGCGGGGAAGTAGCCGGCCCAGAGGTCCATGCCAAAGCGCAGCGGCGCGGGTTCGGGCGGCGTCTCGGCGCAGCCGGATGCACCCAACGCAAGCAGCGCGATCGCGCTGGCGTGCCAGGCCCTTCTCCCCGTGGTCCACACCCTCCGGTTCATGACCGGTCCCCGCGTCAGGCTGTGGCTCAGGACTATAGCCCGCCCGCCTGCGCGGCGGCGTCGGTGACGCGACGCGTCACGCCTCAGCCGCGGAGGATGGCTCGCGCGTCCTTGCCCACCGGGCAGTGGTCGAAGGTGACCTCGACGCCGTGCGCGTCGAGCACTGCCGCGATCTGCCGCTGCCGCGCCTCGAAGTGCTCGAACAACCGCTCCATCGCCTCGGCGCCGGTTTTCC
Source organism: Silanimonas sp. (assembly GCA_051660925.1). Classification (GTDB taxonomy): domain Bacteria; phylum Pseudomonadota; class Gammaproteobacteria; order Xanthomonadales; family Xanthomonadaceae; genus Silanimonas. Next base: position 1,205 of record JBOFQO010000268.1, read on the forward strand.
CGGCATCGATGCCGGCCGGTACGAAGCCGCCCAGCGCCCAGGCGTCGGCGTCGATCAGCGCGATGCGAGCGCCGCCGTCGGCGTAGCGCACCAGCGGCTCCGGCGGCGCGTCCAGCCACAGCTCGTCGTCGTCGCCGAACAGCGCGGCCTCGATCATCGGCCACACCCCGGCCAGCCCGGCGTGCTCGTACTGCATCGCCGTCATCGCCATCAGGTCGTGCAGGGTCAGGTAGCGCATGTGCTCAATGCGCAGGCCGAAGGCCGACTGCGTGGCCAGCGCCGTGGCGGCGTTGGCCATGCCGGTGTCGAGCAGGCGCTCTTCCAGCGCCTCGCCGACCCGTTTCACCGTGTCGGCCCGCCCGCGCAGCAGGAAGGGCAGCACGCGCAGCGCGCCGCCGGCGAGGTCGGCTTGCGGCGCAAGGTCGGCGGGCAGGCCGTCGGCGCCCGCGCCGAAAGCGATCACGCGGCCACCGGGCTCGCCGGGCACCCGCGCTGCGTAGGCCTCTAGCAGGGCGTGGCGCGGCACGTTCGGGCGCAGCAGCTCGGCGGGGTCGTACAGCGCGGCCGCCACCACCAGATCCAGCGCCGCCGACTCCGGCACCAGCCGTGCGAGGTCGGCAGCGATGCCCGCGGCCCAGTCGCCGGCCTCCGCTTGCGGCAGGGCGAGGCGTCCGATCGGCGCTTCGGGAGCCCGTTCCACGGCAATCGCGCCCAAGGTGGTCAGCACTTCCGGGGTCGGCATTCGGCTCATGGGCTTTAGCGGCTCGGCGTGGCGGTCTACCCTATTGTGGTCCAAGTCACCGGCCCCGCGCCTTGTCTTCTTCCCCCGAAAGCTACAAAGCCGCGTGGAACGCGCGGTCGGCCACGCTGTCCGACGGCATGGCCGCCGTCGACGGCAGCGCCGACGAAGCCGTGCTCGCCGCCACGGGTGCCTTCACCGCGGGCCAAGTGCACGCCGCGTTGGAGCTTGAGCCGGCCGACCGCGTCTTCGAGATCGGCTGCGGCGTCGGTCGCATCGGTGCGCAGCTCGCCGGGCACGTCGCACAGTGGCACGGCATCGACATCGCGGAGAACATGGCCGCCCTCGCGCGCGCGCGCGTCGAGACGCACCCCGGCGCTACCGCGTCCGCGGTTGACGGCCCGCACCTCAAACCCTTTGCCGACGCGTCGATGGACAAGGGCTACTGCGTCGCGGTGTTCATCCACATGGACAAGGAGGACATGGTCCTCTACCTGCGCGAGGTCGCGCGCGTGCTGCGCCCCGGCGGGCTGTTCTACTTCGACCACTGGAACCTCTCGCATCCGGTGGGCTGGCAGCGCTTCGCCTATGAGGTCGATCAGGCCGCGCGCGGCAATCCCGCGGAGCGCAAGGACGTCGC
>JBOFQO010000269.1:0-4495 GCA_051660925.1 Silanimonas sp.
TCGGGCGAGGCAGCATGGGGGCCTTTCCCCTGGTCGATCCAATGCCCTGGCGACGCGCCCTGTTCTGGGGCCTCATGCCCCTCGCTGCTCCGCAAGGCCTGCGCCTGAAGCGCACCGCGCCGCGCTTTTCGCCGGCGCCAGGCCCGCGCGAGGGCCGCGTTGGCGACGGCCCACCGCTGCACCTGCTGGCCATCGGCGATTCGGTGATCGACGGCGTTGGCTGCCCCAGCATCGACGAGGCGCTCACCGGCCACTTCGCGCGACAGCTCGCACAGGTCTTCGAACGCGAGGTGCGCTGGCGCGCGCTCGGCCGCACCGGCGCCTGCGCGCGCGAGCTCGGCGAGACCCTGCTGCCTGAGATGCCGCGCGGCCCGTGGGACCTCGTGCTCGTCTCGGTCGGCGTCAACGACGTCTCCGGCCTGACGCGCAGCGCTGAGTTCCACGCACGCCTCTCCGCACTGGTGGATGGCCTGCGCGCTCGCGCGCCACAGGCGACCGTGCTGCTGTGCGGGCTGCCGCGCATGCAGCACTTCCCGCTGCTTCCGCAGCCGCTGCGCTTCGCCGCGGGCCTGCGCGCCGAAACGCTGGACGCGCTGGCTGCCGATGTCGCCGCGCAGCGCGAGCGCGTGCTGCACGAACCAACCACGTACGTGCCGCGGAACGATGAGTTCGCGCCCGACGGCTACCACGCGACTTCCGCCACGCAAGGCGCTTGGGCGGCGGTGCTGGCGCAGCGCCTCGCGACGCGCTGGCAGCCGGCCGACATCGCAGCGATGGCAGACTAGTGGCCTTGCCCGCCTCCGCAGCACGCTCGCCCCAATGACTCTTGCCCACCACTTCACCCAGCCGGCCGCCGTGCCGGACGGCACCACGCTCACGCTCGCTCGCCCCGACGACTGGCACCTGCACCTGCGCGACGGCGAGCAGCTCAAGGCCGTGCTGCCGCACACCGCCGCGCAGTTCGGCCGCGCCATCGTCATGCCGAACCTGAAGCCGCCGGTGACCACCACCGCGCTGGCCGCGGCCTACCGTGAGCGCATCCTCGAAGCGCGCCCGGCGGGCTCGAACTTCGAGCCGCTGATGACGCTCTACCTCACCGACAGCACGAGCGCCGACGAGATCCGCCGCGCGAAGGATTCCGGTTTCGTCCACGCGGTGAAGCTCTACCCGGCCGGTGCGACGACGAATTCCGATTCCGGCGTCACCGACCTAAAGCACACGTATCGCGCGCTCGAGGCGATGCAGGAGGTCGGCATGGTCCTCGCCATCCATGGCGAAGTGACCGATCGCGACATCGACGTGTTCGACCGCGAGAAAGTGTTCATCGATGAGAAACTCATCCCGCTGCGCCGCGATTTCCCGGCGCTGCGCGTGGTGTTCGAGCACATCACCACGAAGGACGCTGCCGACTACGTGGCGGCTGCGGAGGGCGACATCGCCGCCACCATCACGGCGCACCACTTGCTCTACAACCGCAATGCGATCTTCACCGGTGGTGTGCGCCCGCACTACTACTGCCTGCCGGTGCTGAAGCGCGAGACGCATCGCCAGGCGCTGGTGTCGGCCGCAATCAGCGGCAGCCCACGCTTCTTCCTCGGCACCGACTCCGCGCCGCACGCCAAGGGCGACAAGGAAGCCGACTGCGGCTGCGCCGGCTGCTACACCGCCCTGCACGCCCTCGAGCTCTACGCCAGCGCCTTCGAGGCCGCCGGCGCACTCGACAAACTCGAAGGCTTCGCCAGCCACTTCGGCCCCGACTTCTACCGTCTGCCACGGCACGCCTCGCGCGTGGCACTGCGCAAGGAGGCGAACGTGATCCCGTCGGCCCTGCCCTACGGCGCACAGGTGGTCGTGCCGCTGGCGGCCGGTGAGAGCCTGGGCTGGCGCTTCCTCGGCGCGCTCTGAGGCCCGCCAGACTCGTCAGTCGCGTGCACCCGGCGGCGCGGCGGCACTGCCGGCGGGCGGCGGTGGACGTGCCGCCAGCCAGGCATCCAGAAACAGATGCGGCAAGGTCAGGCCGGCCAGACCCGCCACCAGCATCCGCGCCACGCCTTCGGCCGCCGATCCCGGCGGCCACGCCACCCAGGCCAGCGCGGCGAGCAGCAGCGTGGCCAGCCAGGCCCAGCGCGTGCCCGCGTCGCGCCAGGGCGCACCCGTGGACCAGCCCATCGAACGCAGATGGCGCGGCGCGTGCAGCACGCCGAAGTACAGCGCAAAGCCTAGCCACGGCGGCAGTAGCAACAGCGGCAGGATCAACGCGGCCGTCGCGGCGATGCCACGCATCGCTGTCCGGCGTGATGCGCCGACGATAACGGCGAGGACGACGATCGACGCCACAATCAGCAGCAGGCGGGCGGCGTCGATGAACATCTCGGCCGTCGACGCCGGCCATCCAAGCAGACGCAACACCGCGATCGTCTCGGCGGGCCAGAACGCCGTCGAGGCCAGGATCGGCAACAACCCGAAGGCCGGCGCACTCCAACGCGGCGCCTCGCCGCGATCGAGCAGCCCGAAATGCCCGGCGGACGCCAGCAGGAAGAGCAGCAAGCCCGCCACCGGCCAGGTCATGAAGGCGGCGGCCGTGGCGATGGTCAGCAACAGGTAGGTCCCCCACATCAGCGCCTGCACGGCAGGACGCGGGAAGGCCTGGGCCATCCGCCAAGCGTCAGCCGCGCCATGCGGCAGGCCGAACGCCACCACCGCCAGCGTGGCGACCCCGATCTGCCACGGCACCGGCAACAGACAGGCCAGTGCGGCGACCGCCGTCGCAATCAACCAACTCCGCCATTCGCCGGCGCGCAAGGGCATGCGCTCAGCGCCAGGCCGCGGGCAAGGCGCGCAGGAACGGCAGCGGCGGCAGAGCGGCCGCCACGCGAAGGCGGTCGAGCGGGCCCGCGCGGCCAGCGAGGAAGGCCACGAGGGCCGCTGCGGGCACGCGCTCGAACAGCCGCGTGAACCAGTCCCCGGCGCGCTCGGGATGGCGCTGCAGCGCCGCGAGAAAAACCGCATCCAGGCGATCATCGAGTGCAGGGCGCGCGCGGACTCTGGCGAGCGCGGCTTCGCGCTGCTGCGGGTTGGCGATCGCGCAGCAGCGGGCGATCGCAGCGACCGCGCGCTGGGTGTCGAGGAAGGCATAGCCGGTGGCCGCGCGCGTCCAGCCCGCGGCCGTGCCGATCGGCCACCAGCCGGGGGCACGTCGCCCGCGCGGAAAAGCACGCATCGGCAGCACCGCCTCCTCACGGCCGCACCATGTGGCCGACGCGCCGAAGCTCGCCTGCACCTGTTGGGCCAGTTGCGCCTCCGCATCGGCGGGCATGGCTTCGCCCGGCCGCAACAACCAGGTCAGTTGCATCAGCACGCGATCCGTCGCGAGCGGAATGGCGTAGCGGAACGCGATCCGCTCACCGGCGTCGAGGAAATCCATCAGCACCGCGGTCGACGGTGCCCGCTCGACACGCAGCACGCCCCCGACGAAGCCTTGCTGGAACCCGGCGGCACTGGGCGGCGGCGGTCGGCTGTCGAACAGCAGGTCGACAACGGCGTCCTCCCCATCGTCGAGCTGCAGGCGCAAGCCACTGGTGTCGTCCGCCGTGACGCTCACCAGGCCGCGGCCCCAGTGCAGTTCGGCTCGCGCATCAGCGTCCAGCGTCGCCACCGCATGGGCATGGACGTCCCCACTGGCTAGCGTGCGATAGCGCAAGCGGCCGAGGTCCACGCGCACGCGTCGATCGGCGGTACCGACCTCAATCGCGCCGTGGTCGACATGGGGCAAGCCGTCGAAGGCGTGCGCCTCGCCTGACCAGTAGGACCAGTGGCGATCATGCACCGGGGCCTGGCGCGGCTCGAACACCGTCACCCGGCCACGGAAACCGGGCTGTTTCAGCAGCGCGATCGCCAGGCTCATGCCGGCGAGGCCGGCACCGGCGATGCCGATACGCAGCCCCTCAGCCACCGTCGTGCTCCAACGCGCACAGTTCCCGCTCGAGAGCCTCAGGCCACTGCGCGCTGCGCGCAGGCGGCAACGACCGCGAGAGGGCGGCCAGGCGCGTGATTCCGAGCACGCGCGCCCGCCCGTCCCACGGCAGGCGGCCGCCGCTGCGTTCGATCACCCCACCGATTGCCCGGTACATGCGCGCCGCAGCGTCGATCGACCAGCGGCGCGGCAGCGGGATGTCGGCGAACCCCTGCGCCGCCAGCGCATACAGCGGATCGGCCAGCGCCAGCAGCCGCAGCGCCGCCGCACGGGCGGCGGACGCGCGCGTCGCGTCGTCCACCGCCGGGTCGAGCAGCAAAGCGTGCATGGGCCAGCGCGAGGGCACGTAGCAACGGCCACGCTCCAGGTCCTCGCGCAGATCGCGGGCGATGTTGGTGAGCTGCATGGCCACCCCCAGCGCTACGGCCGGGCGCCGCGAGTCCGCGTCGCGACAGCCGAGCAGCGGATGCATCATCAGCCCCACCGTGCCCGCGACGCCGAAGGCGTAGCGGAGAAGATCAT
>JBOFQO010000270.1:0-22158 GCA_051660925.1 Silanimonas sp.
GGATCGGCGCTGTCGGTGCAGACGCGCGAGGGCGGCGCCAGCGAGCCGCTGATCACGCTGTTGGGCCTGGGTACCGAGGCGCTGGCTGCCGGCGACATCGTCACGTCGCAGATGGAGCTCATCAACCTGTCGACGGCCGGTGCACTGCGCGCCCGCGAGGGCGCGGCGACGCGCTTCGAGCCGCTGCTCTCGAGTTCGATGCAGAGCGGCGAGCTGCCGACCTCAATGCTGGGCACGGTCAGCGCCACACCGTCCAATCTGCTGCGCGAGTTCCGCGCGGACGGCGGAGCGCGCGTCATCGCGGCGCGCGTCAGCGGCCCGGTGGCGACAGCGTTCCCGCAGCGCGCTGGCGAGGGCCACCGCGCCGCCAGCGCCAGCGACCTGCAGGCGATCATCGTGGCCGACACCGACCTGTTGGCCGACGCGTTCTGGGTGAACGTCGCGCCGGGGCCGGGCGGCTTCAGCGAGCCCTTCGCCAACAACGGCGACTTTGTTTACAACGCGGTCGAGAACCTCAGCGGGCAGGCCGGGCTGATCGGCCTTCGCACCCGTGCGGTCGCCAGCCGCCCCTTCCATCGCGTCCAAGCACTGCGCCGCAGCGCCGAGCAGCAGTTCCTTCAGACCGAGCAGGAGCTGCAACAGCGTCTTGCCGAACTGGAGCAGAAGCTGGGCGCGCTGCAGAGCGGCGAGGGTGGCGAAGGCAGCGCGTCGGCGCCGGGTGCCGACCCACAGGCCGAGCTTGAGCGCTTCCAGCAGGAGAAGGTCGAGGTGCGCCTGCAGCTGCGTGAAGTGCAGCGCCAGCTCAATGCCGACATCGATGCGCTGTCGACGACACTGCGTGTCATCAACATCGTGCTGGTGCCGGCCTTCGTCGCGTTCCTGTTCCTGCTCGGCGGCCTGTGGCGATTGCAGCGCCGCCGCCGTCCCGCGCCCTAATGCGCGTCCTTCCGGCCGCGGTCGCGGCGGCGCTCGTGGCCTGCACGCCGGCGCCGTCGGCACCCGGGCCGCTGGTGCCCGGCCTCGCGAAGGCGCTGCCTGCTGTCGACGAGGTGCGCCTGCAGCAGGGCGACACGACGCTGGTGTTCGAACGTCAGGGCGAGGCCTGGCGCATCCGCGACGCCGCCTGGCGCGCCGATCGCCGCTGGCTACAGCCCTTGCTGCTCGGCCTCGCGAACGCGCGCTGCGACGAGCCGCGCACGGCGGATCCCTCTCGTTTCGGGCGCGTCGGCGTGGCCTGGCCGGTGGAAGGGAGCGGTGACGGCGAGGCCTCTACCGACGCATCGAATCCGCCGCAAGACGCCGCCTTCGCGCGGCCGACGGGGCGTCTGGACTTCCGCGTCGATGGCCGCGCGGTCGCGGTCGTCGTCGGCTACCCACAGGCGCGCGGCGGCACCTTTGTGCGCGTCGACGGCGCACCGCACAGCTGCTTGACCTCGGCCTCGCTGCGCCTGCCCGCGCAGGCCTCGCAGTGGTTCGACCCGCAGCTCTGGCAGGTGCCCATCGAACAGGTCACCGCCGTCATCGTCGAGGAACCCGGCGCGCCGCCGCTGCGTCTCGTGCGCCGCGACGGCCGGTTCGTGCCGGACGGCGCGATGCTGTCCCCGACGCCCCTGCCGGACGCGCTCGCCGCGGCGCTTGCCGCGCCGCGCCAGCTCGACCTGCGTGCCGCGACGTCGGCGGAGGCGCAGCGTGTGCTCCGGCTGGAAGGGCCCGAAGGCGGCACCTTCGCGCTGGCCTTGTGGCGCGATGGCGACGCCAGCTGGGCCCGCGTGGTCGACGCTCCGGCGGCGGAGAAAGCATGGTACGAAGGTCGCGAATTCAGGCTTCCGGTCGACGTGGCCGAGCCGTTGTGGGCCCCGCGCGAAGCGCTCGGCGGCCGTTGACCGGAGACGACGCGATGGCACGAGGATTCGATCTCGACGAAGCAACCGCTCATCTCGCCAAGCGCGATCGCGCGCTGGCGAAGTGGATGAAGCGTATCGGCCCACTGGATATGGACGGCTGGCGCAAGCCGTTCGACACCGTCGACGCGCTGTCGCGCTCAATCCTCTACCAGCAGCTTTCCGGCAAGGCCGCGGCGACGATCGTTGGGCGCGTCGAGGCGGCCGTCGGCTCGCGCAAGCTGATTCCCTCGGCGCTGTCGCGGATCGACGACCCCGCGCTGCGCGCTTGTGGCGTGTCCGGCAACAAGGTGCTGGCGCTGCGCGACCTGTGCCGCCGCGCCGAGGCCGGCGAGGTGCCGGCACCGCGTGCGATGCCGAAGATCGACGACGCCACGCTGATCGAGCAGCTCACCGCGGTGCGCGGCATCGGCCGCTGGACCGTCGAGATGCTGCTGATCTTCCGTCTCGGCCGCCCGGACATCCTGCCGATCGACGATCTCGGCGTGCGCAAGGGCGCGCAGGTGCTTGATGGCCTCGAGGTGGCACCGACGCCGAAGGCGCTGTTGGTGCGCGGTGAGGCCTGGGGCCCTTACCGCACGCTGGCCAGCCTCTACCTGTGGCGCATCGCCGACGGCGAGGGCGTGGTGGAGCCGGCGAAGAAGGCCGCGGCGAAGTCCTCGGCAGCCAAAGTCAAACGCTCGCAATCCTGAGCACGTTGGCGTCGCCTTCAGCGCGACGTCGGCATCTGCCAGCACCAGTGCCAGGGCTCGTAGGTGATGCCATGCGGGTTGTCGCGCGGATAGCTCAGCCGGAAGCCGAAGCGCGCTGCGTTCGACTGCAGCCAAGCGAAGGCCGGCGTGGACTCAAAGCTCTCCTCGGCGGGCGGTTCGCCCGGTGTGCCGATGTCGATGGCGCGGCCACTGTGATGCTCGGAATGCCCGGGCGCGGCATTGACGCGCAGCACCTCGTCGAGCGTCAGGCCGCGGCCGAATTTTCGCTCAAAAATGCCGCGCTGGTAGGCGTGGCTGCGGTAGCCGGAGACCGCTTCGAGCGCGACGCTGTCGCTTTGGGCCGCCTCTCTCATCGTTTGCCATGCCGACGCTGTCGGCGCGAGCAGCCACAGCGCGCGCCGCCAGCGATCGCGGCCGGCGTAGCGCAGCGACCGCGGTTCTTCGTGGAAGGGCAGGCCGCTGCTTTCGGCGTAGTCATCCGCCAGCCCCATAACGGTGTTGTCGGCGTGGACGGCGTCGCCAGCCAGGACGCCGCGCGCGGCCGACGAGGCTTCGGGATCGCGCGTGTCGAGCGCGGCGACGGCGTCGACGGCCGCCTCGAGGCCAGGTTCGCGCCACAGCGCCGGCACCAGCGGCACGAGACCGCGTGTGCCTATGGCGGCAAGAAAGCGGCCGTCGCGCTTGCGGCGCATCACGACGTCGGCCGTCGCGATCGCGCGGGCGTCGGCATTCGACTTCGCCCGACACAGGGCGGCCGGCCACAGCTCGATGTCGGGCGTATTGAGGAGCAGGGCAGGGGCGCGGCGCATGGGCGGAGTCTAGTCGGCGGAATCGACCGCGTCGTCGCCATCGCGCGGCGGCTTCGGCAGCCGCCCGGCCTTGCGCAGCGCCTCACGCAGCACGTACTCGATCTGCGCATTCACCGAACGCAGCTCGTCGTCGGCCCAGCGCTGGACGGCGTCCAGCACCGGGGCGGAGATGCGCAGCGGGTAGGCCTTCTTCTCGCTCACGGCTCAGTGGTGCAGGGTGCCGGTATTCACCACCGGCTGCGTGCCGCGCTCGCCGCACAGCACCACGAGCAGGTTCGAAACCATCGCGGCCTTGCGCTCGTCGTCGAGGTGGATCTTGCCGGCGCTCTCGAGCTGCTCCAGGGCCATGTGCACCATGCTGACGGCCCCTTCGACGATGCGGCTGCGCGCCGAGATGATCGCCGCGGCCTGTTGGCGCTGGAGCATGGCCTGGGCGATTTCGGGGGCATAGGCGAGGTGGCTGATGCGCGCTTCCAGCACGGTGACGCCGGCGGCGCCGAGGCGCTCCTGGATCTCTTCTTTGAGGTGCTGGTTGATCTCGGTGGCGTGGCTGCGCAGCGCAATCTGGTTGTCGGCGCCCGCGCCGTCGTGGCCGTCGTAGGGGTAGCTCGTCGCCATCTGGCGCAGCGCGGCTTCCGACTGCACGTGCACGAAGTTCTCGTAGTCGTCGACCTGAAACACCGCCTCGGCGGTGTCGTGCACCTGCCAGACCACCACGGCAGCGATCTCGATCGGCGAGCCTTCGAGGTCGTTCACCTTCAGCTTGCTGGATTCGAAGTTGCGCACCCGCAGCGAGACGGCCTGCTTCGAGAAGAACGGATTGGCCCAGCGCAGGCCGGGCTCGCGCACGGTGCCGATGTAGCGGCCGAACAGCTGCACCACCACGCCGTTGTTGGGCTGCACGGTGAAGAACCCGCAGAACAGCACGATCAGCACCAGAGTGACCAGCGCATTCAGCACCACCCAGAGGCCGGCCATCGGCAGGCCGGGCAGCAGGAAGAATGCCCCGAGGTTTGCGGCCAGGGCCGCCAGCATCAGCAGCAGGGTGACGATGCCGGGGGGTGGGGTGAAGGTGCGCTCGTTCATGGTCAGGCTCCGTTGGGTGCCTGAGCATCTGATATCACTTTGATATCGCCGTCAAGGCCCGGTGATCGGGAAGCGGATCAGCGGGCTCGGACGCTGTTCGCCAGCCACCCACAGCGATCGGCCGTCCAGCGAGTAGCCGACCGCCTCGGCCTGCGGCATCCAGGCGAATTCAAGGCGCCGCGGGCGCGACAGCGCACCGGACCAGCGCGCGCCGGCCTCGCGCTGATAGAGGTAGACGGCCTGGTAGTTCAAGACAGCGAGGGTGCGGCCGTCCGGGCTCAGGTCGGCGGCGGTGATCTGCGAACGGTAGCGTCCGTAGACCGGATTCCGGGACAGCTCGGCGGCGCTCGGTTGGGCGATGCCGCGCAGGCGGCCCAGCCGCCGCGCGGTCTGCACGTCGCCGGTCGGTGCGCGCAGGGCGATACGGTACAGCTCGGGTGGCACGCGCTTTTTCGACACCAGCAGCACCTCGCCGGCGGCAGCGTCGACGGCCACCGCCTCGCAGTCGCGTGCGCCGTCCGGCCAGCGGAAGCGCAGGGTCCAGGCCGGCGAGAGGCGCATGCCGTCGGTGACCGTGGCGGGCTCTTCGACGACAAGCAGGTCGAGCGTGCGGCGCAGCCCGCCGTTGTCGCCGGTGTCGGCGATCAGCAAGTAGCGTTTGCCGTCGAGATCGAACGCGGCGAGGTCTTCCCAGTCGACATTGCGCACGCCGTCGATGCGGACGCTGGCGAGGCGCAGGCCTTCGGCCGACATCAGGTGCATCTCGGGCTCGTGCCCGCTGTCGTTGTTGACCCAGAACGCGCCGGGACGGCTTCGCGATGCGGCGATGCCGCTGGTTTCAGAGAGACGCGCGTCGGCCATCACCCCGCTGATCACCGGGTCGGGCGTAGCGGGTGGTGAGCCGGCAGACAGCGGCGCCGCCAAGCCGAGGGCCGGCAGCAGCGGGAACAGGATTCGGAGGGGCATCAGGCGGGTTTCCAGTCGATCCCAGCATGCCCAGCGGCGGCCGGGGCGACAAGCCGTCCCGGTAGACTTCGCGCCTTCGCCTCACAGGAACCCACGATGTCCCGCGCGCCCGCTACGCCCGTGCCCGTTTCCCTCGGCACCCCGCTGTCGCCCACCGCCATCCGCGTGCTCTTCCTCGGCAGCGGCGAGCTCGGCAAGGAGGTCGCCATCGAGCTGCAGCGCCTCGGCGTCGAGGTCATCGCCGCCGACCGCTACGCCGATGCGCCGGCCATGCCGGTGGCGCATCGCAGCCACGTGCTGGACATGCTCGACCCAGTGGCCTTGAAGGCGCTGATCGAGCAGGAGAAGCCGCACCTCGTGGTGCCGGAGATCGAGGCCATCCACACGCCGACGCTGGTCGAACTCGAAGCCGCGGGACAGCGCGTGATCCCGACCGCGCGCGCTGCGCGGCTGACGATGGACCGCGAGGGCATCCGCCGTTTGGCGGCCGAGACGCTGGGCCTGCCGACCTCGCCGTACCGCTTCGTCGGCACCGAGGCCGAATACCGCGCGGCCGTGGCAGCCCTGGGTAAGCCCTGCGTGGTCAAGCCGCTGATGTCGAGCTCGGGCAAGGGCCAGAGCGTCGTGCGCTCGGAGGCCGACATCGCGAAGGCCTGGGACTACGCGCAGACCGGCGGCCGCGCCGGCAAGGGGCGCTGCATCGTCGAGGGCTTCATTGACTTCGACTACGAGATCACCTTGCTCACGGTGCGCCATCGGGACGGCACCACGTTTTGCCCGCCGGTGGGCCACTTGCAGATCGACGGCGACTACCGCGAGAGCTGGATGCCTCAGCCGATGAGCACGGCCGCTCTGGCGGAAGCCGAGCGCATCGCGAAGGCGGTCACCGACGACCTCGGCGGCTGGGGCCTGTTCGGCGTCGAGCTGTTCGTGAAGGGCGACGCCGTGTGGTTCTCGGAAGTGAGCCCGCGCCCCCACGACACCGGCCTCGTCACGCTGATGGGCCAGGAGCTTTCCGAATTCGCGCTGCATGCACGCGCCATCCTCGGCTTGCCGATCCCGAACCTGCGCGCCCTCGGGCCGGCCGCTTCGTGCGCGATCGTCGCGGAAGGCCACGGCGTGCCGGTGTTCGAACAAGTCGACGCGGCACTGACCGAACCTGATACCGGCCTGCGTCTGTTCGGCAAGCCGCGCGTCGACGGTGCGCGGCGCGTCGCCGTCACGCTGGCGCGCGATGTTGATGTCGAGGCGGCGCGCGCGAAGGCGAGGCGTGCGGCGGCAGCGTTGACGGTGCGGCTGGTCTGACGCGTTCGGACCGTGCCGCGCGTCCGGCCCAGGCCATCAGCGCTGAGCCGGCACCGTTGTGCGCGGAAACCCCAACGCAAAGGTCGGTGGCTCGCCGTCTGGAAAACGCAGGCTGAGTTCGACGTCGAGCGCCTTGCCGCAGCCGATCACATTCCACATCTCGACGCGATCCGCAATCACCGCGGCGGAGCTCGCGTCACCGCGCAGGACCGGTGGCGGCGCCCCGCGCACGTCGATGCGCTCAGGCGTTTCGCAGGCCATCAGCTTCGTCGCCACTGGCAGGAGTTCGTCGAGCACTTCGCGGCGGCTGTCCTCATCGAGGGTCGCGCCGCGCACCGGGACCACCGGTTCGCCGCGCAGCGTCGGGCGCAGCCGCCCGCAGGTGTAGGCCAAGGTCTCCACGGCGGCGGCGGCGTGCTGCGTCGTCGCCTGCTCGCGGATCGCGGCATCGATGTCCGTGCGCGTTTTTCCCTGCGCCGTCGCGAGGTTCTCGACCAAGGCAGCGGCGTCCGCCAGCGTTGCGGCGCGGCGCGTGCGCCACTGCGCCAGCTCTTCGTCGAACGGCGCGTCGCGGAATGCCGGCAGGGTGCGGCAGCGTTCGATTAGGGCGGGAAAGGCCAGTGATTCGGCGTGGCGTTCGACGAGGCGCTGCTGCGCCCGTTCACCGGCGAGTGTCGTGGCGGGGAACAGGGCGAGCGTGGCGAGCGAGCCGCCCAGCGCGGCGGCCATGCAATGGGCGATGTGCCGCGCCGTCATCGGCGGCGCCCCGCGTCGTCGTCGGGGACGGCGAGATCCACCCACACCATCCGGTGGTCGCTGGCGGTTGCCCAATCGGCGCCGGGCTGGCCGGGCAGAGGCCAGAACACGCCGCTGTCGACCACGCGGAAGCCCACCGAGGGCAGCACATAGTCAAGGTGCAGGTTGCCGACGGTCGCGCCGAAATCGCCAGTGTCCTGCGCGGGGTTGCCGCGATGGTGGGCGTTGGCGCCGCCGTTCGCGCGCGCGCTGGCAACGGCGCCTTCGCTCGTCGGGAACGCATGCCGCAAAACGCGCGGGTGCTCGATCAGCTCGACGATGACCTCGTGGTGCCCGTCGCCGTCCACCGGGTCGTTGTTGAGGTCGCCGGCGATCACGAAGCGCGCGCCAGCGGGCAGGCCGCCGCAACGTCCCTGGTCGTCGCAGAGCCACTCGGCGTCGCGATCGTCGAGGTAGTGTCGCCACAGCGCCAGTTCGTCGGCGTTGCGCGCTCCGTTGCGGTCTTCCGGTCCGTCGAACACCGGTGGTGTCGGATGCGAGACGAGGAAGTGCACGACACCGGCGGGCGTACGCACCGGCACGTCCCAGTGCGATTTCGACGACAGCCGCAGCTTCGGCCAGGTGGCGTCGTCATACCACCAGCGGCCCGTGGCGGGGTCCTTCGGTCGCCGCGGGTTCGGCAGATGCGCCCAGGGGAGCTTTTGGAAAGTGCGGACCGCGTCGAGGTCGATGGGGAAGCGCGACAGCACCAGCATGCCGTATTGGCCCGGATGCAGGCCGTAGCCGAAGGCGTCCTCGCCGTGAAGGCGTCCCGGACCGCCGATGCGGCCATCACCGTTGAGGTCCATGCCGCTCGGCTCGCCGGTGTTCACCGGGGCGAAGTAGCGGTGCGGGTAGTGGATTGGCGCTTCGCCGAACTGGCCCACGTCCAGGTACTCGCGCTGGAACACGTCGGCCAGCGCGCCGCCAGCGTCGTAGTCGAACTCGTTGAGCAGCAGCAGGTCGGGGCGCTGGCGCTGGATCACCGCGGCGACCTGGCGCGCTTTGATGTCGCCGCCGCCGGCCAGCCGCCGTCGCACGCCGTCGGCAACGTCGGCGAACAGCGAGACGTTGTAGGCCGCCACGCGGAAATCGGCGAGGCCGTCGTCCTTGCCCTCGGCCTGCACGGCGCGCGGCTGCGGGTCGGTTCGCGCGGCGGCCGGTTCGTCATCCACGGTGCGCGTGCCCGTGCAGCCGCCGAGCAGCGCGGCCAGGCCCAGCGCCGCGAGCGCGGCGCGAAAACGGTGCGTCATTCACGATCCCCATCGAAAGCGATCCAGTGGCCGTTCCAGAGCCGCTCCAGCGGCTGGAAGCGGCGCTTGTAGTCCATCTTCGGGTGGCCTTTCAGCCAGAAGCCGAGGTAGAGGTGCGGTCGTGCCGTCGCGCGCGCCCAGTCGATCTGGCCCAGGATGGCCTGTGTGCCGAGGCTGCGCGTTTCGTAGGCCGGGTCGAAGAAGGTGTACACCGCCGACAGCGCGTTCGCGGTGACGTCGGTGACGGCGACGGCGACGAGGCGGCCGTCAAGCCGCCATTCGAAGAAGCGCGTCGGGCTCCAGTCGCCGATCAGGAACTGGTCGAACTCCTGGGGCGTCGGCTCAGCCATGGGGCTGTCCGGGTGCCGGGCGCCGAGGTAGCGCGCGTAGAGGTCGAACAGTTCGTCGCTGCGGCGCGCCGGCGCGACGTTCATGACGAGGTCGGCGTTGCGCTTGGCGATGCGCCGCTGCGTGCGGTCGGGCTGGAAGCGCGCCACCGGCAGCCGGATCGGCTGGCAGGCCATGCAGGCGCCGCAATGCGGCCGGTAGACGTGCCGCCCCGAGCGGCGGAAGCCCATGCCCAGCGCCGGCTCGTAGACGGCGGCCAGGGCCGGCTCCTGCGGGTCGAGCACGAGGTCGCGGGCCTGCCGGTCCGGCCAATAGCCGCAAGCGTGGGCCTGCGTCAGGTACACCCGGATGTCGGTCAGCGCGCCCATGCGACGAGTGTAACTTCCGGCACGGGATCGACGGTGACGCCGGGCGCAGCATCGACGGGTCCAAACGGGGAGTGCGCCATGTCGATCGAACGTCGTGAAGTCCTGAAGCTGGGCGCCCTTGCGGCCGCCCTCACGGTGGCGGGTGCGGGCGGCGCGACCTCGGCCGCCGCCTCCGACGTGGGCGCCAACACCGCGCCCAACCGCCGGCTCAAGCTGCTGATCCTCGGCGGCACCGGCCTCACCGGACCGCATCAGGTCGCCTACGCGCTGTCGCGCGGCCACGAGGTGACGATCTTCAACCGGGGCCGCAGGCAGCGTGAGTGGCCTGGCACGGTCGAGCAGCTGCTCGGCGACCGCGACGTCAATGACTACAAGAGCCTCGCCGCCGAAGTGGCGAAGGGCCGGCGTTGGGACCTCTGCATCGACAACCCGAGCAGCGTGCCGCACTGGATCCGCGACGCCGCGTCGGTGCTGAAGGGCCACGTCGGCGGCTACATGATGATCTCCAGCCTGTCGGCCTATGCGGACAACGCCACGCCGGGCGATGACGAGAGCGCGGCCCTCGCGACGTTCGACGGCGATCCGCTGAAGGAGACGATGGCGAGCCTGCGGGCGAACACGGGGCTGTACGCCGGCCTGAAGGCCGCGACCGAAGCCGAAACCCTGAAGCATTTCGCGAACACCGCAACGATCGTCCGGCCGGGCCTGATCGTCGGCCCCGGCGACGAGACCGACCGCTTCACCTATTGGCCGATGCGGCTGGCGAAGGGCGGCGAAGTGCTCGCGCCCGGCGACGGCCGCGACCCGGTGATGTACATCGACGCGCGCGACCTCGGCGAGTGGATGATCCGGCTGGCGGAAGCCTCGGCCACCGGCGCCTACAACGCCGTCGGCCCGGCGCATCCGCTCGACATGGCCGGCCTGCTCTACGGCATTCGCGCGAGCACCACGGCCGGCGCCCAACTCACGTGGGTGCCGACGGAATTCCTGCTCGCGAAGGAAGTCAGCCCGTGGGGCGACATGCCGGTGTGGATCCCCGGGCAGGGCGACAGCGCCGGTTTCCACACGCGCAGCCATGCGAAAGCGATTGCCGCAGGGCTCACGTTCCGCAGTATCGCCGACACCGTTGAGGCTACGCAGGCCTGGTTCGCGGCGCAGCCGGAGGAGCGTCGCAACGCACCGCTGCGCGCCGGCATCAAACCCGAGCGCGAAGCCGAAGTGTTGGCGGCCTGGAAGGCCGAAGGCGCGAAACCGGCCTGAGTCGCGACGGGCCGACGCTTACTCGAGCATCAGGCCAGCGTGCCAATGCGCTGGCCGAGCACCACCGGCGCTTCCGCCGGGATCGCTTCCATCGAGGCCAGCATGGCCTTCGGGAAGAGCAGCACCACGGTGCTGCCGTAGTTGAAGCGCGCCATCTCGGCGAAGCGCTCCAGCGTGATGCCCTTGCCGCGCCAGTCCTTGCGGATCACGCGGTCGGCGTAGGCGGGGATCTCCTCGCCGCTCCAGACGGTTTCCACGCCGGAAACGAGGATCGCGCCGACCATCACCGCGACGAAGGGCCCGCGCTCGCCCTCGAAGTGGCAGACGAGGCGCTCGTTGCGCGCGAACAGCCGGGGGATGGCCCGCGCAGCCCACGGCGCCACGCTGAAGAGCCGCCCGGGCACATGCGCGGTTTCGACGAGCGTGCCGGTCAGGCTCATATGAACGCGGTGATAGTCGCGCGGGCTGAGGTACACGTTCGCGAACCAGCCATCGCGATAGGCCTCGGCTTTGGCCTCGTCGGCGAGGAATTCAGTCGCGGTGAAGTGCTGACCCTTGGCCTGGAAGATGCGGCCGTCCTCGATGCGCCCGATCTGCGCGATCTTGCCGTCGGCGGGGCACAGCACGGCCTGGGGGTCAGCGTTGGCCGCGCGCGCGCCCGGCTTCAGCGGTCGGGTGAAGAAGGCGTTGAAGCTGGCGTAGCTCGCCGGGTCGGGGTTCGCGGCTTCGGCGAGGTTGACCTTGAACTTGCGCACGACGGTGGTGATCAGCCAGCGCTTCAGCGGCGCCCATTCCGAACGCGCAAGGCGATACGCGAGGCTCGACAGCAGGCGATGCGGCAGGACGTACTGCAGAACGACAGCGGGGCTCACGGCGCGGCTCCGGCAAGGCGAACGAGGTCGCGGGCCACGGCCTGTGGGTCGATGGTGGCGATCGCGCCGCCGCCGACGGTTGCGCCGGGTGGCATCTGCGGGCGGATCACACCCGCAACGCGTGCCTGCGGATCGAGGACGACCATCGAGCCGCTGTGGTCCATCGTGTAGCTGTTGCCCAGCGGCACCTTGCGGTACACGAGGCTGAGGCTGCTGGCGAAGGCTTCCAGCGCGGCGAGGTCGGGTTGCGTGGCCGCCAGCGTGGTCGGATGGAAGTGGCGCGCGTAGCCGGCCAGCAGCTCCGGCGTGTCGCGTTCCGGGTCGATCGACACGAACAGCAGGCGCGGGCGCTTGGCCTCGGGCAGCGCCTCCCAAGCCTTCTGCGCCTTGGCCATGTCGGTCAGCGTGGTCGGGCAGACGTCGGGGCAGGACACGAACCCGATGAACACCACCGTCCAGCGTCCGCGCAGCGTTTCCGGCGTCACCGGGCCGTCGACCGACTGCAGTTCGAACGCGGGAATGGCGCGCGGCGTCGGGTAGGGCGTGATCGCCTCGAAGGCCGGCACGTCGGCGGCGTCGTCGCGCGCGAGCCAGCGCTCGCCGGCGAGCAGGCCCAAACCCGCAAACACCGCCGCGACGATCACCAGGAGGAAGGTCCGATTGAACATGAAGATGCCCGAAAACCATCAGGAAACTGGCCGCAAAGTATAGGGGCGCTGGCTATACTCGGGCGCTCTCCCGTGAAGCCCGGTCGCGCATGCCCGCCGAACTCCCGTCTGACGTTCTCAGGACGATCATCGATCTGATCCGCTACGGCGCCAGCCGCTTCGGCGAGGCCGGCCTGATCTTTGGGCACAGCTACGACAACGCGATGGACGAGAGCACGCAGCTGGTCCTGCACGCCCTGCACCTGCCACACGACCTCAACCCGATCTACGGCCAGTCGCGTGTCACCGCCGACGAGAAGGCGAAGGTGCTTGCCCTTTTCCAGCGCCGCATCGACGAGCGCGTGCCGGCCTGCTACCTGACCGGCGAGGCGTGGTTCGCCGGCCTGTCGTTCAAGAGCGACTCGCGCGCGCTGGTGCCGCGTTCGCCCATCGCGGAACTCATCCTCAACGGCTTCCAGCCCTGGATCGGCGACGTCGAGGTGCGCGACGCGCTGGACATCTGCACCGGTGGGGGCTGCATCGCCATCGCGATGGGCCACTACAACCCGGACTGGCACGTCGATGCCGTCGACTTGAGCCCCGAGGCGCTGTCGCTGGCGCGCGAGAATGTCGAGCGTCTCGACGCCCGCAACGTCACGCTGCACCAGGGCGACCTGTACGGCCCGCTGACCGGCCGGCACTACGACCTGATCGTCACCAACCCGCCCTACGTCACCAACGCCGAAACCGACGCCCTCCCGCAGGAGTATTCGCACGAGCCGGAGATGGCCTTGCGCGCCGGCGACGATGGCCTTGACCTCGTGCTGAAGATCCTGCGCGATGCGCCACTGCACCTGCGCAAGCACGGCGTGCTGATCTGCGAAGTCGGCGAGAGCCAGCAGCACCTCGAGCGCCTGCTGCCCGACGTGCCCTTTGCTTGGATCGAGTTCAAGGTGGGGCAGATGGGCATCTTCGCGCTGCACCACGACGACCTCGTCGCGCACCACCGCGACATCAAGCGCCTCGCCGACCAACGGCCCTGAGCGACAGACAGCGCATGGCCAGCAACCGCTTCGGGCAACTCTTCGCGGTCACCACCTTCGGCGAAAGCCACGGACCGGCCATTGGCTGCGTCATCGACGGCTGCCCGCCCGGGCTCGCCATCGCGCCCGAGGAATTCCGCGCTGATCTCGAACGCCGCGCCACTGGCCGCTCGCGGCACACCTCGCAGCGCCACGAGGCCGACGAGGTCGAGATCCTCTCCGGCGTGTTCGAGGGCAAGACCACCGGCACGCCGATCGCCCTGCTCATCCGCAACACCGACGCGAAGTCGAAGGACTACGCCAAGATCGCCGAACAATTCCGCCCCGGCCACGCCGACTACGCCTACTGGCAGAAGTACGGCATCCGCGACCCACGCGGTGGGGGCCGCAGCTCGGCTCGCGAGACGACCATGCGCGTCGCGGCCGGCGTCATCGCCAAGAAGTGGCTGGCCGAGCGCTTCGGCGTCACCGTGCGCGCCTGCGTCAGCCAGCTGCACTCGATCACGCCGCGTGCGTGGGACTGGAGCGCAGTGGAGGACAGCCCCTTCTTCTGGCCGGATGCCGCCCAGGTGCCCGAGCTCGAGACTTTTATGGACGCCCTGCGCAAGTCCGGCGATTCGGTCGGTGCGCGCGTCCGCGTCGAGGCGCAGGGCGTGCCGCCGGGCTGGGGCGAGCCGATCTACGGCAAGCTCGACGGCGAACTCGCGGCCGCAATGATGTCGATCAACGCGGTCAAGGGCGTCGAGATCGGCGCCGGCTTCGCCAGCGTCGGCCAACTCGGTACGGAGCACCGCGACCTGATGCATCCGGACGGCTTCGCCAGCAACCACGCCGGCGGCGTGCTCGGCGGCATCAGCACCGGCCAGGCCGTCACCTGCGAGGTCGCGTTCAAGCCGACCTCCAGCCTGCGGCTGCCGGGCCCGACCGTCGACGTGCATGGCAACGCCGTCGAAGTGATCACCACCGGTCGTCACGACCCCTGCGTGGGCCTGCGCGCGCCGCCGATCTGCGAGGCCATGATGGCCCTCGTGCTGATGGACCAGGCCCTGCGCCACCGCGCCCAGTGCGGCGACGTCGGCGACGTTGCCCCGCGCGTGGCGGGCGAGGGTGGGGGCACATCCGAAAAACGCATCGAGCGAAAACCCTAGCCTCGGGCGTCGCGCTTCGGGGCCCGGGGCCGCTGATTCCGCGTCGCGGGCATCGTGCCCGCGCGCTTCGCGCAGGCGCCTCGCGCCGGGCGCTTGCATCGAACAACGCACAAGCATCGAGAAGGAAAGCCCATGTCGAACCGCTTCAAGGTCGCCGTCGTCGGCGCCACCGGCGCCGTCGGTGAAACCATGCTGTCCATCCTCGCCGAGCGGAAGTTTCCCGCCAGCGAGATTGTCGCCCTCGCCAGCGAGCGCTCCGCCGGCAGCCAGGTCGATTTCGGCAACCACAAGCTCACCATCCAGGACCTCGCCACCTTCGACCCGACCGGCGTCGACTTCGCGCTGTTCTCGGCGGGCGGCGACATTTCGCGCGAGTACGCGCCGAAGTTCGCGGCCGCGGGCGCCATCGTTATCGACAACAGCTCGGCCTTCCGGATGGACAAGGACGTGCCGCTGGTCGTCAGCGAAGTGAACCCGGAAGCGCTGGACGCGATCCCGCGCGGCATCGTCGCCAACCCGAACTGTTCGACCATGCAGATGGTCGTCGCGCTGAAGCCGATCCACGATGCCGTGGGCATCACCCGCATCAACGTCGCGACGTATCAATCGACCTCGGGCGCGGGCCGCTCAGGCCCCGAGGAGCTCGGCCGTCAGACTGCGGCCCTGCTGCGTTTCGAGGCTCCGAACCCGACGCGCTTCCCGGTGCAGATCGCCTACAACCTGATCCCGCAGATCGACGCCTTCACCGACAACGGCTACACCAAGGAAGAGATGAAGCTGGTCCACGAGACGCGCAAGATCCTCGGCGACGACACGATCCAGGTGAACCCGACGGCGGTGCGCGTGCCGGTGTTCTTCGGCCACTCCGAGGCCGTGCACATCGAGACCCGCGACAAGATCACCGCGGCCGATGCGCGCGCGCTGCTGGTCAAGGCGCCGGGTGTGGAAGTCGTCGACGACCCCGCCAAGGGCGAGTGGCCGACGCCGGTCACCCACGCCTCGGGCCGTGATCCGGTCTACGTCGGCCGCATCCGCGAGGACATCTCGCATCCGCGCGGCCTGAGCCTTTGGGTGGTGGCGGACAACATCCGCAAGGGCGCAGCCCTCAATGCCGTGCAGATCGCCGAGCTGCTCGCCGCCAAGCGTGGCTGAGCCTGCGAGCGGCGCGAATGGGCCGTCCCGGCCATGGGACGGCCGCTCGAATGGACGAAATCCTTGGCGAATCAGGGGATTCGGCATTACTGTTGCGCGAGTTTTCAAGAGTTGACGATCGGCCGGGAGTCCTCCCAGTCGCGTCCGGGGAGAAAGGCATGGGGAAGATCGAAATGAAGCATGCGGTGAAGGTCCTGCCTTTGGCCATGGCGCTTGCGTTCGTCGCCAACGACGCGCAGGCCCTCGGTCTCGGCACGCTGGAGGTGAAGTCGCAGCTCAACCAGCCCCTGGTCGCGGAGATCCCGCTGATTGGCGTCGGCCCTGGCGAACTCGACGAGCTCAGCGTCCGGCTCGCGTCGCCCGAAGCCTTCGACCGCGTCGGCCTGCCTCGCCCGGCCGGTGTCACCGCCAACCTGCAGTTCAGCGTGGGCCGCAACGCCCGCGGCGAGCCGGTGGTCCGGGTCACCACGTCGAACCGTGTCGACGATCCTTTTGTCGCCTTCCTGCTTGAAGCCGACTGGGGCAAGGGCAGCGTGGTGCGTGAATTCACTGCGCTCGTCGACCCGCCGCACATCGCCGCGGCAACGGTCACGCCGATGACCGCGCCGACGGTGGCCGCCGCGCCGCCGCCGACCCCCGTCGAACCGCTGCCGACCCCGACGCCGACGCCCGCCGTGGCTGACGCCGAGCCGGCCCCGGAGCTGCCGCCGCCGGTGCCCGAGTCCGAGCCGACCCCGCCGCCGGAACCGGTCGCGGCCACGCCGGCACCGGCAGCGACGCAGACGCCTCCCGCGCCTGCAGCCGAGCCGACGCCCCCGGCACCGACGCCGGAGCCGGCCCCGCAGCCGGTGATCGCCGAAGCCCCGCCGCCGCCCGAGCCCGTTCCCGCGCCGCCGGTGCCGTCGCCCATTCCCGCCGCCACGCCCGGTAGCCACGAGGTGGTGACCGGCGACACGCTGTGGGAGATCGCTTCCAGCAACCCGCAGGGCGCGTCGATTGCGCAGATGATGCTGGCGATCCAGCGCGCAAATCCGGACGCCTTCCTCCGCGACAACATCAACCTGCTGCGCAAGGGCGCGGTGCTGCGCATCCCGACCGCCGACGAGGCGCGTGGCCAGGCCAGCGCTGAGGCCGAGGCCGAGGTGCGTGAGCAGATGGCCGCCTGGCGCGCGCTGAGCCCCACGCCGGCGCCGATGCCGAGCCCGGGCGACGCCCCGACGGCCGCGCTGCCGCCCGCCGCGACCGCCCAGGCACCGTCGCCGCCCGCAGCCACCGGTTCGTCGGCCGCGTCGACGGCGGGCCGCCTTGAAATCGCCCCGCCGGCCGGTGCGGGCGCCATGGGCGCCCAGTCCGGCGCCTCCTCGGGCGGTTCGGGCAGCGAACTGCGCGCCGAACTGGAGCAGGCGCGCGAAGATCTGTCCGCGCGTGAGGCCGAGCTGCGCGAGCTGCGTTCGCGGCTCACGGAGCAGGAGTCGCTCGCCAACGAGCAGAAGCGCCTGATCGAACTCAAGGACAGCCAGCTCAGTGCGATGGAGCAGGCGCTCCGTGATCAGCGCACTGGCGCGACCGACTCGGCCCCGGTACCGGCCGATCCGACGGCGACCGGCACGGTGGATCCGGCCGCGCTGCCCAGCCCCGACGCCGCCGCCACGCCGACCGATCCCGTCGTCGATACCGGCGCCGCCGATCCAGCCGCCGCCGCGTCGCCGGCTCCGACGCCCGCGCCGGCCGCCGAGCCGGGCGCCGGGACGCCGGCCGAAACCGCTCCCGTCACTGCGGCCGAGCCGTGGTTCCGCCAGCCGTTGGTGCTGGGCGCCGGCGGCCTCGTGCTGGTCGGTGGCCTCGTTGCCTTGCTGCTGCGTCGCCGCCGCGGGGCCGACGCCAAGCGTCCGCTGCCGACGGTGCCGCCGGCCACCGGCTCGCGCTCGCGGCTCTCCGACGATGCCGATTTCCTGTCGAATCTGCCGCCGCCGGCCAGCGATTCGGCGGCCGACGGGGCTGCCGACAACACGCCTACGCCGCCGCGACGCGGCTCGATGGCCGAGGGCAGCGCACTGGCCGCCGGCGTTAGCCCGCTGATCCGCGAACTCGAGCGCAATGTCGACGCCTCGCCGGCGGATCTCGACGCCCACGTGTCCCTGCTGCGCCAGCTGTACAACGCCGGCAACACCGAGGCCTTCTTGAGCGCGGCAGAGAAGATGCGGACGCACGTCGAGAAGTCCGGCGACCCGCGCTGGCGCGAAGTGGTGGTGATGGGCATGGGGCTGGTCCCCGGCCATCCGCTGTTCCGCGAGCTGCAGTGGAATCCGATCAGCAGCGTCGACGTCCGCACCCGCCCCGCGGGTGGCGAGCCGGCACCGGCCGCGCGCAACATGGCCCCGGGCGAGGGCAAGCCGGGGGTCGGCACCTTCGACGAGCGCGAAACCGCCGAGCGGCCGGCCGTCGACCTGCCGGCGCCCGACGAGGCCGGGCTTGACGACACACGTCTCGAACTGGCGAAGGCCTACATCGAAATCGGCGATACCGATGGTGCCCGCGGCATGCTCGAGGAAGTGCTGGCTGAAGGCGCGCCGGCAGCGCGCATCGAAGCCGAGCGCCTGCTCAAGCAGATCGGCTGAAGGGTAGGCCGCGGGCTTCGTGCCCGCGGCAGCCGTCGACATGCGCTACGCCCTGGGCATCGAGTACGACGGCAGCGGCTTCCTCGGCTGGCAGCGCCTGTCGCACGGGGAGTCCGTACAGGGCTCTGTCGAGACCGCCTTGGCGTCGATCGTCCAGCACCCCGTCGACGCGGTCTGCTCGGGCCGCACCGATGCCGGTGTGCATGCCACCCAGCAGGTCGTTCACCTCGACACCGAGGTCGAGCGTCCACTGCGCGCCTTTGTTGAGGGCACCAACACCCGCTTGCCGCCGTCGGTGCGCGTGCTGTGGGCGCAGCCGGTGGCCGACGCCTTCCACGCCCGGCATTCGGCCCGCGCGCGCCGCTACCGGTACCGCCTGCTGAACCGTCGCGTGCGTCCCGCCCTGCTGCGCGAGCACCTGAGCTGGGAGCCACGCCCGCTCGACGCCGAGGCCATGCACCGTGCCGCGCAGGCGCTGGTCGGCGAGAACGACTTCAGCGCCTTTCGCACTGCGCAGTGCCAGGCCCGTCATCCGATGCGCGACCTGCAGTCGATCGCGGTGCGTCGCGAGGACGACCAGGTGATCGTCGAGGTGCAGGCCAACGCCTTCCTGCACCACATGGTGCGGAACATCGTCGGTAGCCTGATGGTGGTGGGCCGCGGCGAGCAGCCCGAGGGCTGGATCGCCGGACTGCTGGCCGGCCGCGACCGCACGAAAGCCGGCCCCACCGCGCCCGCCGCCGGACTGACCTTCCTTGGCCCGCGCTACCCGCGCGCGTGGGCGCTTCCCGACGACGTGTCGCTGCCGGAGGGCTGGGTCGACCGCCCGCGGCCGCTGGCCGTGCTGCCTTTCGCCGACATCGACGCCTGAGCCATGGCCCACCGAACCCGCATCAAGTTCTGCGGCCTCACGCGCCCCGGCGACGTCCGCCTCGCCGGCGAACTCGGCGTCGACGCGCTGGGTTTCATCTTCGTACCCGGCAGCAAGCGCGCGCTTGAGCCCGCCCAGGCCGAATCCCTGCGCGGCGCCGTGCCGCCGCTGACCGACGTCGTGGCCCTGTTCATGGACCCCGACGAGGCGCTGGTGCGCTCGGCCATCCGCGCGTTGCGGCCGACGCTGCTGCAGTTCCACGGCCGCGAGGAGCCCGCGTTCTGCGAGCGTTTCGGCTTGCCGTACGTGAAGACTTTGGCGATGGGCGAGGGCGTGGCCGCTGCGGAATCGCTCGCCACGCGCTACCCTTCGGCAGACGCCTTCCTGCTCGATGGCCACAAGGCCGGCGAGCAGGGCGGGCAGGGGTCCCGGTTTGACGGGGCCCACCTTCCCGCGCTGCCGAAGCCTTGGTTCCTCGCCGGCGGGCTGACTCCCGACAACGTCTTCGAGGCGGTCCGCCAGGCGCGGCCGTTCGGGGTCGACGTGTCCAGTGGCATCGAGAGTGCTCCCGGCCAGAAGGACGGCGAGCGCATGCACCGTTTCGTCCAAGAGGTTCGCCGCGCCGATGGCTTCATCGCAGATTCCCCCGTCCGTTGACGATTTCCACCAGTACCCGGACGCCCGCGGGCACTTCGGCCCCTACGGTGGGAGTTTCGTTGCCGAGACGCTGATGCAGCCGCTGGCCGAGCTGGCCGAGGCCTATCGCGTCGCGCAGACCGATCCTGCGTTCCAGGCGGAATTGGCCGACGACTATCGCCACTACGTCGGCCGGCCGAGCCCGATCTACCACGCGGCGCGGCTCTCGGCGAAGGTCGGTGGCGCGCAGATCCTGCTCAAGCGCGAGGACCTGAACCACACCGGCGCGCACAAGATCAACAACACCATCGGCCAGGCGATGCTCGCCAAGCGGATGGGCAAGACGCGCATCATCGCCGAGACCGGCGCCGGTCAGCACGGCGTGGCCTCGGCCACCGTCGCCGCGCGACTCGGGCTCGAGTGCGTTGTCTACATGGGTGCGACCGACGTCGTGCGGCAGGCGCCGAATGTGTTCCGCATGAAGCTGCTTGGCGCCACCGTGGTGCCGGTGGAGAGTGGCAGCAAGACCCTGAAGGACGCGCTCAACGAAGCGCTGCGCGACTGGGTGACCAACGTGCATGACACCTTCTACATCATCGGCACCGTCGCCGGCCCGCACCCCTACCCGACGCTCGTTCGCGACTTCAATGCCGTCGTCGGCAAGGAGTCGCGCGCGCAGATGCTCGCCGAGTACGGCGCGTTGCCGGATGCCGTCGTCGCCTGCGTGGGCGGCGGCAGCAACGCCATCGGCATGTTCCATGCTTTCCTCAACGACCGCGAGGTCGCGCTGATCGGCGCCGAAGCCGCGGGCGATGGCGTCGAGACGGGTCGTCATGCCGCGTCGCTGGTGGCGGGCCGCCCAGGGGTGTTGCACGGCAACCGCACCTACCTGATTTGCGACGACGACGGCCAGATCACCGAGACGCATTCGATCTCGGCGGGCCTCGACTACCCCGGCGTCGGCCCGGAGCACGCCTTCCTGAAGGACGCCGGCCGCGCCCAGTACGTCGGCGTGACCGACGACGAGTGCATGCAGGCCTTTCACATGCTCGCGCGCACCGAGGGCATCCTCGCCGCGCTCGAGAGCAGCCACGCCGTCGCCTATGCGATGAAGCTGGCGAAGACCATGCGCAAGGACCAGCGCGTGCTGGTGAACCTCTCCGGCCGCGGCGACAAGGACATCTTCACCATCGCCAAGCGCGAAGGGATCGAACTCTAGGAACGAGTGGAGAGGAAAGAGGAACGAGTGGCTCGCCGCGAGCCCACACGCTGTCTCTCTTTCCTCTTTCCTCGCTTCATCACTCGTTTCTCGGACTCCGCATGAACCGCATCGACGCCCGCCTTTCCGCCCTGCGCGCCGCCAGCCGCAAGGCCCTCGTCCCCTTCATCACCGCCGGCGATCCGTCGCGCGAATCGACGGTGCCGGTCATGCACGCGCTGGTCGACGGCGGCGCCGACCTGATCGAGCTCGGCGTGCCGTTCTCCGATCCGATGGCCGACGGCCCGGTCATCCAGAAAAGCTCCGAGCGCGCCATCGAGCGCAAGGTCGGGCTGTCGTTCGTGCTCGACGCCGTCCGCGAGTTCCGCCGACGCGATGCCGGAACGCCGGTCGTGCTGATGGGCTACCTCAAGCCCGTGGAAATGCGCGGCCTCGAGCGCTTCGCCGACGAGGCCGCCGCGGCGGGCGTGGACGGCGTGCTGCTCGTCGACCTGCCGCCCGAGGAAGCCGATCCGGTGCGCGAGGTACTCACCGCCCGCGGCCTGCACCTGGTCGCGCTGGTCGCTCCGACGACCACCGAGGCGCGGCTCGTGCCGCTGAACCGGCACGCGCAGGGCTACCTGTACTACGTCAGCTTCGCCGGCGTCACCGGCGCCAGTAAGGTCGATACCGCCGACGTCGCGGCCCGCGCCGCCGTGGTGCGCGCGCACAGCCCGGTGCCGGTGCTGATCGGCTTCGGTATCAAGGACGCGGCGTCCGCGAAGGCGCTCGCCGCCCACGGTGACGGCGTCATCGTCGGCAGCGCGCTGGTGCAGGCCCTCGCCGATGCCGCTGATCCCGTCGCGACCGCCCGCGCGTTCCTGCAGCCGATCCGGGCGGGGCTCGACGGTTGACCCATGGCGTCCGTGAGCTCCCGTGCTTGAGGCTCCCGCGTCCAAGCGTTCGAAAGGCAAGACTGCGATGCGAAACGCCCACATTGCTTCGCTGCTGATGCTCTTGGTCGTCGTGTCGCCGCAGGCACATGGCACGCACGTCTGCACCAACTCGCCCGATGAGGTATTCGTCGGGATGTCGCCGCCAAGCAACGGCCTTGCCGCGATGCCGCTCTGTCAATGGCGTGTGCAGGCGGCCTCGCCCGAACCGGCGCC
>JBOFQO010000271.1:0-3940 GCA_051660925.1 Silanimonas sp.
CGGCGCTGGGCGAGCGCGTGGCGATGCTGATCCTCGTGTTCGGCCTCGTCGCCACGACCGTGCTGGCCTCCGACCTCACGCGCTACGTCGCCGGCAGCGCCGCGCAGCTCGCCGAGCCGGCGGCTTACCGCGCGGCGGTGCTCGGCCGCGATCCGCTTCCCACGACGGTGCCGCGATGACCCGTTCGATGACCCGCCCGTCCGTCCTCGGCCGCCTGCTGCCCGCGCCGGTGGCCAGCCTCGCCATCGCCGCACTGTGGCTGTTGCTCAACGGCGTCTCCAACGGGCAGCTCGTGCTCGCTGTGCTGCTGGCGCTCGCGCTGCCGCCCCTGCTTCCGGCGCCGGCCATCGCCTCGCCGCGCCTCGCCGCGCCGTTCACCGCGATCAAGCTCACGCTGGTCGTGCTGCACGACATCGTCAAGGCCAACATCGACGTCGCGCTGCGCATCCTCGGGCCGGAGTCGCGCATCCGCCCGACCTATGTCTGGGTGCCGCTCGAGATCGCCTCGCCGCAGGGCATCGCGGTATTCGCGTCGATCATCACGATGACGCCCGGCACGCTCAGCTGCGACGTCAGCGACGATCGCCGCTGGCTGCTGGTGCACGCCTTCCACGCCGACGACGCGGACGCGGTGGCGGCTGAGGTGAAGGCCCGCTATGAGGCGCCGCTGAGGGAGATCTTCCGATGATGACGGCGGTGGTCTTGCCCTGGGTGGGCGGTGCCTTCGCGCTGGCCCTGCTGTTCGCGTTCTACCGGCTGCTGCGCGGCCCCGCGCTCGTTGACCGCGTGCTCGCGCTCGACACGCTGTACGTCAACGCGCTGGCCTTGCTGATCGTGTTCGGCATCGCGCTGGGCGATGCGGTGTTCTTCGAGGCGGCGCTGCTGATCGCGGTGTTCGGCTTCGTTGGCACCGTGGCGGCCTCGCGCTACCTGCTTCGCGGGAGCATCGTCGAATGAGCACGATGCCGGTGTGGCTTGATGCGATCATCGCGGCGCTGCTGGTGGCCGGCGCGGCCTTCGCCCTGGTCGGCGCCTGGGGCCTCGCGAAGCTGCGCGACTTCATGAAGCGGCTGCACGGACCGACGAAGGCCAGCACGCTCGGCATCGGCCTGTCGCTGATCGCCTCGATGGGCTGGTTCGCGTGGCACGGCGGGTTCACCGGCCGCGAGTTCCTGGTCACGCTGTTCGTCTTCCTCACCGCGCCGGTGTCGGCGCACCTGCTGGTCAAGGCGGCGATGCGCAGCGAGCCCTCGGCTCGGCCGCCGGCGAAGCCCGGGAACCCGACGTCCGGCTGATTCAGTCGCCGCGCGTCGCGGGCTCGTCCGCGGATTCGACAGCGGCATCGGGCGCCAGCGCGGGCGTCGTGGCCGCCGCGTCGCCGTCGCCGGCCATCGGCGGCAGTCCGAGCAGCGTGAGCAGCAGCGGATGCACGTCGACCGCGCGGATCGGCGGCAGCACCGCGCCGCGCCGCAGCGCCGGGCCGCGCGCTACGAACACCGCGCGCATGCTCGGCAACGCCGGCGCATAGCCGTGCGCGCCGGGATTGATGCGCGCGCCCTGAGCCATCCGCGCCGAGTGGGTGAGATGGACGCCTTCATCGGCCTGGCACACGATCGGTGGAACCCGCGGGTGGGTGCCGTAGCGCCAGCGCGGCGGCAGCTCCTCGCGACGCCAGCACTCGTAGCCGTTGTGGCGGCCCAGCAGGGCGGCTTCGATCGCGCTGGCGCGCCCAGCGCGCGGCGCGATGCCGGCGACTTCACCGCTGCTGACGACCTCGTCCTCGTGCAGGGCGATGGCCGCATCGAGGCGTCGCGGATTCGCGACGTCGACGCGCGCCATGCCGTGGTCCGACACGACGACGAGGTGCGTGCGGTCGAGCAGGCCGCGACGCTCGAGCCCGCGTTCAAGCCGCGCGAGCGCCGCATCGACCTCGCGCAGCGCGGCATCCACCTCCGGTGAGTCCGGCCCGTGCGCGTGGCCGGCCTCGTCGACCGCGGCGAAGTACAGGGTGATGAGGTTCGGTCGCCGTTCGGTCGCGCGGTCCAGCCAGCGCAGCACGCGCCGGATGCGCTCGCGGTTCGGCATGTCGCCGGCGTAGGGCAGCCAGTCGTCGGGGCGAAGGCCGTTGATGCGCGCCTCGCTGCCGGGCCAGAACAGCGTCGCGCTGCGCAGTCCGGCGCGCTGCGCCGTCACCCATAGCGGCTCTGCCGCCGCGTACCAGCGGCCATCGGCCACCGCCGCGCGCAGCGACAGACGGAACGGCCCCAGGGCGTCGTCGACCATGCGGTTGTGGACGATGCCGTGGTGGTCCGGTTCGAGCCCGGTCACCACGGTGTAGTGGTTCGGGAACGTGAGCGTCGGGTAGGACGGCTGCAGCCACGCCGCTTGGACGCCTTCCGCCTGCCAGCGCCGGAGCGTCGGTGGCGCCACGCGCGCCAGCGTGTCGGGATGCAGGCCGTCGATGCTGATCAGGATCAGCGTCGGTGGGTGCGCCGCGCGAGACGACGCGAGGCTGGCACCGGTGACCAGCGCGGCCAGCAGGCACAGGCCGCCGCGACGGAGGTGTTCTCGAAGACGGGGCAAGGGGAGGTGCAAGCGGGAAAGGCGCGCAGGATGGCGAGGTGAGCGTCGGCGCGGCGTCGGCGGCTGATGGCGGCTCGCCTACAATCGCGGCACCCTGTTTCCGGACGCCCGCGATGGCCGCCACTCGCCACGACCCCTCCCGCGTGATCCGCGCGCCGCGCGGCAGCGCGCTGCGCTGCAAGAGCTGGCTCACTGAAGCCGCGCTGCGCATGCTGATGAACAACCTCGACCCGGATGTCGCCGAAGACCCGACCTCGCTCGTCGTCTACGGCGGCATCGGCCGCGCAGCGCGCGACTGGGCCAGTTTCGATCGGATCGTCGAGGTGCTGGAGCGCCTTGAGGACGACCAGACCCTGCTGATCCAGAGCGGCAAGCCGGTCGGCGTGTTCCCCACGCACCCCGACGCACCGCGCGTGCTGTTGGCGAACTCGAACCTGGTGCCGCACTGGGCGACGTGGCAGCACTTCAACGAGCTCGACGCGAAAGGCCTCGCGATGTACGGGCAGATGACCGCCGGTTCGTGGATCTACATCGGCTCGCAGGGCATCGTGCAGGGCACCTACGAGACCTTCGCCGAGATGGGGCGCCAGCACTTCGGCGGCGACCTCGCCGGGCATTGGATCCTCACCGCGGGCCTCGGCGGCATGGGCGGAGCGCAGCCGCTGGCCGCGACGATGGCGGGCGCGTCGATGCTCGCCATCGAGTGCCGCCAGAGCAGCATCGACATGCGTCTGCGCACGCGCTATGTCGATGAGCAGGCCGCCGATCTCGACGACGCGCTGGCACGCATCGAGCGCTACTGCAGCGAAGGCAAGGCGCGCTCGGTCGCGCTACTCGGCAACGCGGCGGAGATCCTGCCCGAACTGGTGCGCCGCGGTGTGCGGCCCGATGCGGTGACCGACCAGACCTCGGCGCACGACCCGCTGCACGGCTACCTGCCGGCCGGCTGGACGGTGGAACGCTGGCTCGACGAGCAGAAGCACGCGCCAGAGCGCGTGATCGAGGCGGCCAAGCACTCGATGCGCTTGCACGTCGAGGCGATGCTGCGCTTCGAGGACCAGGGCATCCCGGTCTTCGACTACGGCAACAACCTCCGCCAGATGGCGAAGGACGCCGGCTGCGTCGACGCCTTCGACTTCCCGGGCTTCGTGCCGGCCTACATCCGTCCACTGTTTTGCCGGGGCATCGGGCCGTTCCGCTGGGTGGCGCTCTCCGGCGACCCGGAGGACATCGCGAAGACCGACGCGAAGGTCAAGGAACTGATCCCGAACGACCCGCACCTGCACCGCTGGCTCGACATGGCGAAAGAGCGCATCGCCTTCCAGGGCCTGCCGGCGCGCATCTGCTGGGTGGGCCT
>JBOFQO010000272.1:0-3769 GCA_051660925.1 Silanimonas sp.
CGCCACCTATCGCGGGGCGGTGCTGGACGCGCTGGAGGACGTCGACCGCGCCCTCGTGGCTCGGGATACCGCGGAACGCCGCAGGGTCGCCCTGAGCGAACAGCGCGAAGCCTCCGCCATGGCGGCGACGCTGGCGCGCCTGAACTACCGCGAGGGCGTGACCGACCTGCGCGCGTTGCTCGAATCCGAGCGCAGCCTGCTCGCGGCCGAGGATGCGCTGGCGGGCGCCGAGGGCGAGCGCTTGAAAGCCGCCGTGCAGCTCTACCTCGCGTTGGGCGGCGGCTGGTCGCTCCCCGAATCCGCACCCGACGTTGGCGAAACCCCATGAGCACCCCCACCGTGACTTCCCTCGATGCCTTCCTTGGCAGCACGCCGCCCTCGCGCTGGCGGCGCTTCCGTCGTCCCGCACTGATCGCCGGTGCCGTCCTCGCGATCGCCCTGCTGCTCGCGCGCTGCGCCGCGCCGCCGGCGCGCGTCGAGTACCAGACCGAATCGATCGTGCGGGGCGACGTCGCGGTGACCGTGACCGCCACGGGCAACCTCGCGCCGACCAACCAGGTCGACGTCGGCTCGGAGGTGTCCGGCATCGTCACGCGCGTCGACGTCGACGTGAACGACGAAGTCGTCGAGGGCCAGCCGCTGGCGGCGATCGACACCGCGCGCTTCGACGACGCGGTGCAGCGCTCGCAGGGCAGCCTCGCGGCGAACATCGCCACCGTGCAGCGCGAGCGCGCCGGCCTGCAGGAAGCCGAGGCCCAGCTGCGACGCCTGCTCGAGGTGCATCGCGCCTCTGACGGGCAGGTGCCGTCGCTCGCCGAGCTCGACGCGCAGCGCGCCGCCGTGGCGCGCGCGCAGGCCAGCGTGCGGGCGGCGGAAGCCAACGTCATCGCGGCTCGGGCGCAGCTGTCGTCCGACAGCACCCAGGTCGAGCGCGCGCTGATCCGCTCGCCGGTGTCCGGCGTCGTGCTGAAGCGCTCGATCGATCCGGGCCAGACCGTGCAGGCGTCGTTCAACACGCCGTCGCTGTTCATCCTCGCCGAGGACCTGAAGACGATGCGGCTCGAGGTCTCGGTGGACGAGGCCGACGTCGGTCAGGTCAAGGCCGGTCAGGCCGCGACGTTCACGGTCGACGCGTGGCCGGGCCGCGAGTTCCCCGCGACGATCGAGCGCATCGACCTCGGTGCGCAGAACCTCGCCACGGGCGCCGCCAGCGCGACGACCGGCAGCGCGAACGTGGTGGCCTACACCGCGGTGCTGTCGCTCGACAACAGCGAGCTGATCCTGCGCCCCGGCATGACGGCGACCGCCACGGTGCAGACGGCCGGCGAACGGGACGTGCTGGTGGTGCCGAACGCGGCGCTGCGCTTCACCCCGCCGCCGGAAGCCACCGAGCCGGAGCAGCGCCGCTTCCAGTTCCGGCCGCCGCGTTCCGAGGGAACCCGCGTCGAGCGTGAGCGCGGCATCGGCGTGGGCAGCGTGCAGCGGCTCTACGTGCTCGACGCCGACGGTGGGCTGCGTGCGATCGACGTCACCACCGGCCAGAGCGACGGCCGCGTCACCGCCGTCCGCGGGGAGGGGCTCGTCGAAGGCCTGGCCGTCGTCACCGGCGTCAAGGCGAAGGCGTCGGAATGAACGCGAGCGCGAGCGAGGTACCGCTGGTGGCGCTGCGCGAGGTCACCAAGACCTTCGGCAGCGGCGACGCGGCGTTCCGCGCGCTGCGCGGCGTCAACCTGCGCGTGGCCGAGGGCGAGTTCGTCGCCGTGATGGGCGCCAGCGGCTCGGGCAAATCCACCACGATGAACATCCTCGGCTGCCTCGACGTGCCGACCAGCGGGCAGTTCCTGTTCCGCGGCGTGGGTGTGGAGGCGCTCGACGTCGACCAGCGCGCGCTGCTGCGCCGCCGCTACCTCGGCTTCGTGTTCCAGGGCTTCAACCTGCTGGCGCGCACCACGGCGCTGGAGAATGTCGAGCTGCCGCTGCTGTACCGGGGCGAGCCGCCGAAGCGCCGTCGCGAGCAGGCGATGAAGGCGCTGGCCCACGTCGGCCTGGAGCGCTGGGCCAGCCACGTGCCGAGCCAGCTTTCCGGCGGCCAGCAGCAGCGCGTCGCGATCGCGCGGGCCATCGTCACCGAGCCCGACCTGCTGCTCGCCGACGAACCGACCGGCAATCTCGACAGCGAGCGGTCGGTCGAGATCATGCATCTGCTGCGCGAGCTCAACCGAGAGATGGGCGTGACCATCGTGATGGTCACCCACGAGGACGACATGGCCGCCTTCGCCGATCGCCGCATCCATTTCAAGGACGGCCTGGTCGATCGCGAGGACGTCGGCCGCGGCGCCGAGGCCGCGCCATGATCGGCAGCTCGCTGCTGCTCGCCTTCCGCGAGATCCGCCGCCACGTGCTGCGCTCGGTGCTGACCACGCTCGGCATCGTCATCGGCGTGTTCTCGGTGATCACCATGGTCACCCTGGGCAACGGTGCGACCGAAGCGATCCGCACCTCGATCTCGGCGCTGGGCTCGGACGTGCTTCAAGTGCGCCCCGGCCAGAACGCCGGGCCGGGCGGCGGGGGTGGCGGCGAAGTGCCGCCGCCGTTCAAGCCCGCCGATGTCGAGGCCGTCCGCGAGCAGATCGGCGGCGTCACGGCGGTCACGGGCCTGGCGCAGACCGCCGGCACGGCCATCCGCAACGCGCAGAGCTGGACCACGACGATCAGCGGCGTCACCAACGACTACTTCATCGCGCAGAAGTGGGACGTCTCGGACGGCCGCATCTTCACCGCCGAGGAGCTGCAGGCCGGACGCAGCGTCTGTGTGGTGGGTGCGACCCTGGTGGCCAACCTGTTCCAGGACGCCGCGCCGGTCGGCGCCAACCTTCGCGTTCGCGGCATCGCCTGCACGGTGGTGGGCGTGCTCGAGGCGCGCGGGCAGGGTGGCTTCGGCAACGACCAGGACGACACGGTGCTGATGCCCATCAAGGCCGTGCAGCGGCGCATGACCGGCAGCCAGGACATCCGCGCGATCATGATCGGCGTCGATCCGGCGTTCGACGGCGAGAGCGTGCGGAAGGCGGTGATCGCCCTGCTCCGTGAGCGCCGTGGCCTGCGTTCGGACGAGTCGGACGACTTCAACGTGCTCGACGCCAAACAGATTTCCGACACCGTCTCCGGGACGGTCGCCACGCTCACCGGCCTGATCGGCGCGGTGGCCGGCGTCAGCCTCCTGGTCGGCGGCATCGGCATCATGAACATCATGCTCGTGAGCGTCACCGAGCGGACGCGTGAGATCGGCATCCGGCTGGCCATCGGCGCCCTCGGCCGCGAAGTACAGACGCAGTTCCTTGTCGAGGCCGTCGTGCTCTCCTGCCTCGGCGGCATCACCGGCATGCTGCTGGCTTTCGTCGCCTGCATCGTCGCTGCGCCGCTGATGGGTTTGCCTTTCCTCTTCGATCCGTGGATCAATGCCGCGAGCTTCCTGTTCTCGGCGGCCATCGGCGTGGTGTTCGGGTACTTCCCGGCCCGTCGCGCCGCCGCGCTGAACCCCATCGAGGCCCTGCGTTACGACTGAACGATGGAAACCACACCCGCCGATGCCATTCATGTGGTCGTCGTCGATGACGACGCCAAGCTCCGCGACTTCGCCGCCGACTACCTGCGCCAGCACGGCTTCCGCGTGACCACGGCCGACGGAGGCGCCGCGCTGCGCGAGATCCTGTCGCGCCAGAACGTCGACATCATCGTGCTCGACGTGATGATGCCCGGCGAGGACGGG
>JBOFQO010000273.1:0-3575 GCA_051660925.1 Silanimonas sp.
AGACCAAGATCAAGGTGGTCAAGAACAAGCTGGCGCCGCCGTTCAAGCAGATCGTCACGGAGATCCTCTACGGCGAGGGCATCAGCCGCGAAGGCGAGCTGATCGACATGGGCGTGGACGCCAAGCTCGTCGAGAAGTCCGGCGCCTGGTACAGCTACGGGACCGAACGCATCGGCCAGGGCAAGGAAAACGCCCGTGCCTGGCTCAAGGACAACCCACGCCAGTGCGCCGAGCTCGAGGCCAAGCTGCGCGAGCTCTACGTGCCGACCGAAGTCCGCGGGGAAGAGGCCGAAGACCTGGCCGACGCGTGATGCACCGCAAGCGCCCGCAGGAGGAAGCCGAAGGCGCCCAGGGCTCGGACGACGACCGGCGGCCAGCGCGCGAGCCGGTCCCCGCCTACCAGCGGGCCCTTGGCCTGCTGGTCCGGCGTGAGCACTCCGCCGGCGAGCTGAAGCGCAAGCTTCGCGGCAAGGGTGTCGAAGCCGACGAGCTGGACGTGGCGCTGGAGACCCTCCAGCGTCAGGGCTTCCAGGACGATCGCCGCTACGCCGAGGCCCTGGTCCGCAGCCGTGCGCTGGCGGGGCAGGGCCCGGTGCGGATCCGCGCCGAGCTACGGATGAACGGCGTGCCTACGGCCGATGTCGATGCCGCCTTCGAGGCGGCTGAAGCCGGCGGTGTCGACTGGTTGGGCGTGGCCTCTCGCGTGGCGGCGCGTTTCCTGCCCGCCCTGCGCGGCGCCCGTGGGCCCGAGGGCCTGAAGCAGCGGCATCGCGCGATGGGCTTTCTGCTGCGGCGTGGCTTTCCGCAGGACATCGCCCGCGAGGCGCTCTCCGCGGGTGCTGGCGCGCTCGACGACGACGGCTCTGGCGACGACTGATCGCAGGTGACAGCACGTCGTCCGCACACCAGCCGTGCCACCGGAACGGTGTCGAGTTCGCCTTCGGGCCCGCCCTGCTACCCTTGAAGGCTGACTTCCCGTCTCCCATGTCGGTGGGGCGCGGCACCGCCGCGACCGCCGTCCAGCCTTCAGGTTCCGCATGAAAACCAGCGCCGAGATCCGCCGCGACTTCCTCGAATTCTTCCAGTCGAAGGGCCACGCGATCGTGCCCTCCAGTCCGCTCGTCCCGGGCAACGACGCCACCTTACTGTTCACCAATGCCGGCATGGTGCAGTTCAAGGACGTCTTCCTCGGCGCCGAGAAGCGCAGCTACAGCCGCGCGGTCTCCTCGCAGCGCTGCGTGCGCGCCGGCGGCAAGCACAATGACCTCGACCAGGTCGGCTACACGGCGCGCCACCACACCTTCTTCGAGATGCTGGGCAACTTCAGCTTCGGCGACTACTTCAAGAAGGACGCGATCTGCTGGGCCTGGGAGCTGCTGACCGACACCTGGAAGCTTCCGAAGGAACGCCTTCTCGTCACGATCTACCACACCGACGACGAAGCCTTCGAGATCTGGAACAAGACCGTCGGCCTGCCGCCGGAGCGCATCATCCGCATCGGCGACAACAAGGGCGCGCCCTTCGCCTCCGACAACTTCTGGCAGATGGCCGACACCGGCCCGTGCGGCCCCTGCACCGAGATCTTCTACGACCACGGCGCGCACATCGCCGGTGGCCCGCCGGGCTCGCCCGACGAGGACGGCGACCGCTACATCGAGATCTGGAACAACGTCTTCATGCAGTTCGACCGCCAGCCTGACGGCACGCTGCTGCCGCTGCCGGCGCCTTGCGTCGACACCGGTATGGGCCTTGAGCGTCTCGCCGCAGTGCTGCAGCACGTGCACAGCAACTACGAGATCGACCTGTTCCAGCACCTGATCAAAGCCGCGGCTGCGCTCACGGGCACTGCCGACCTCGAGCACAAGTCGCTGCGCGTGATCGCCGATCACATCCGCGCTGCTAGCTTCCTGATCGTTGACGGCGTGCTGCCGTCGAACGAAGGCCGCGGCTACGTGCTCCGTCGCATCATCCGCCGCGCCACGCGCCACGTCTGGAAGCTCGGCGCGTTGAAGCCCGAGGGCGTGTTCTGGCGCATGGTGCAACCGCTGGTCGAGGCGATGGGCGAGGCCTACCCGGAGCTGAAGGCGCAGCAGGCCATGGTCGAAGCCGCGTTGAAGGCCGAGGAAGCCGCCTTCGCGACGACGCTCGACGCCGGTATGCAGCGCCTCGACGGCACCCTCGCCAAGGCTGACGGTGGCCTTGATGGCGAGGCCCTGTTCCAGCTGCATGACACCTACGGCTGCCCGCCGGACCTCATCCTCGACATCCTGCGTGAGCGCGGCCTGTCGCCTGCGGCCGACGCAATGGCGATCTACGAGCAGCGCATGAACGAGCAGCGCGAGCGCGCCCGCGCTGCCGGCAAGTTCGCTGGCGGCATCGTGCTGCCCGCCGAGCTCGTCGCCAAGCTGCATCCCACGCAGTTCCGCGGCTACGAGACGCTCGAGGCCGAGGATTGCCGCGTCGTCGCCCTGCTGCGCGACGGCAAGCCGGTCGAGCGCCTCGCCGCGGGCGAGGAGGGCGTCGTGCTTCTCGACAAGACCAGCTTCTACGCCGAGTCCGGCGGCCAGGTTGGCGATACCGGTCGGCTGCTCGACGCCCGCGGCGACGCTTTCGAGGTGCAGGACACGCTGAAGGTCGCCGGCCAGTTCCACGCGCATCTCGGCCGCGTCACTGCCGGTGGTCTGTCGGTCGGCGACCGCGTTGCGACTCGCGTCGACGCCGAGCGCCGCCAAGACGTCGTGCTGAATCACTCGGCGACGCACTTGCTGCACGCCGCATTGCGCGTTGTGCTCGGCGAGCACGTCACGCAGAAGGGCTCCCTGGTCGCGCCGGACCGCCTGCGCTTCGACTTCGCACATTTCTCGGCGATCACGCCAGAGCAGCTCGCCACCATCGAAGCGATGGTCAACGCCGAGGTCCGCCGCAACGCCGAGGCCGAAGTGCACCACATGGGCATGCAGGAGGCGCTGGATTTCGGCGCCATGGCGCTGTTCGGCGAGAAGTACGGCGAGCGCGTTCGCGTGCTGAAGATGGGAGGCTTCTCGACCGAGCTCTGCGGCGGCACGCACGTGCACCGCACCGGCGACATCGGCCTGTTCAAGATCGTTTCGGAAGGCGGCGTCGCTGCCGGCGTGCGTCGCATCGAGGCTGTCACAGGTCGCGGTGCGCTGGCGGAGATCGCCGCGCAGGAAGCGGTGCTCGAGCAGGCGGCCGACCTGGTCGGCGGCCGCAGCGCTGACCTGCTCGACAAGCTGCGTGGCTTGCTGGACCGCCAGAAGAAGCTTGAACGAGAGATCGAGTCGTTCAAGGCCAAGGCCGCGGCCGGTGCCAGTGCTGATCTCGCCTCGCAGGCGGTTGACGTCGGCGGCATCAAGGTCGTCGCTGCGCGCCTCGAGGGCTTCGACGCCAAGGGCCTGCGCGACGCCGTCGACAACCTCAAGCAAA
The DNA here is from genome assembly GCA_051660925.1 of Silanimonas sp. Classification (GTDB taxonomy): domain Bacteria; phylum Pseudomonadota; class Gammaproteobacteria; order Xanthomonadales; family Xanthomonadaceae; genus Silanimonas. Next base: position 3,445 of record JBOFQO010000273.1, read on the forward strand.
AGCTCGGCGACGTCGTGGTCATCCTCGCCGCGGCCAGCGACGGCAAGGCCAGCTTGATCGCTGGCAGCCATGGGGCAGCGCTGGCCAAGGTCAAGGCGGGCGATCTGCTGTCGCACGTGGCGCAGCAGGTG
>JBOFQO010000274.1:0-5799 GCA_051660925.1 Silanimonas sp.
ATACACCGCTGGATGAAACCACCATCGCCGGCCTCACCGTCGGCCTGGCCGCGCAGGGCATGAAGCCGATCGCCGAAGCGCAGTTCGCCGGCTTCATGTATCCGATGGTCGATCACATCATCTGCCACGCCGCCCGCCTGCGTTACCGCACCCGCGGCCGCATGAGCTGCCCGATGGTGCTGCGCGTGCCCTGGGGCGGCGGCATCCGCGCGCCTGAGCACCATTCCGAAGCCAATGAAGCGATGTTCACCAACGTGCCCGGCCTGCGCGTGGTGATGCCGTCCTCGCCGCAGCGCGCCTACGGCCTGCTGCTCGCGGCGATCCGCGATCCTGACCCGGTCATCTACCTCGAGCCGAAGCGCATCTACCGGCAGTACAAGGAAGACGTGCCCGACGACGGCGAGGCCCTGCCGCTGGATGTCTGCTTCGTGCTGCGCGACGGCAGTGACATCACCCTTGTCACCTGGGGCGCGCAGGTCAAGGAGACCCTGGAAGCCGCCGAGAAGCTCGCGGCAGATGGCATCAGCGCCGAGGTCATCGACGTCGCCACGCTGAAGCCGCTCGACTTCGACACCATCCACGAATCGGTGCGGAAGACCGGCCGCTGCGTGATCGTCCACGAAGCCTGCCGCACCGCCGGTTTCGGCGCCGAGATCGCAGCACGCCTCGCCGAACATGCGATGTACGACCTGGTGGCACCGGTTGAGCGCGTCACCGGCTACGACGTGCCGATCCCGCTGTTCCGCCTCGAGATGAAGTACCTGCCCTCGGTCGAGAAAATCATCGCCGCGGCGAAGCGCGCGCTGGCCGTGTCCTGAGCTGAGCCCGGAGCCCCCCGAATGAGCACCACGCAGCGCTTCACCCTGCCCGACCTCGGCGAAGGCCTGCCGGACGCCGAGATTGTCGAGTGGCACGTCGCTGTCGGCCAGATCGTCAAGCTCGACGAGCCGCTGGTCTCGATGGAAACCGCAAAGGCCGTCGTCGAAGTGCCCTCGCCGTTCTCCGGCACGCTGTTGCGCGTGGCCGGCAAGGCCGGCGACGTCATCGCCACCGGTGCGTGGCTGGCCGAATTCGAGATCGACCCGACGCTGCCGCAGCGCGCCGCCGGCCATGACACCGGGCACGCGCACGGCGCATCGCCTACGCCTCCCACGCGCGATTCCGCGCCATCGCTACCCGCAGCGTCGAGCCCCGCGGTTCCGCCGATGCCGACGCTGTCCGCCGCGGACCTCGCGAACGACCTGCCCGAGGGCGTGACGCCGGCCTTCGGCGGCGGCTTCGAGGAGGCGCCCAAGACGACGGATCGCGATGACGCCGGCACCGTGGTCGGCGCGATGCAGGTCTCCGGCGAAGTGCGTCGCGAATCCACCGTCGCGGTCGGCGGCGTCAAGGCCGTGCCCGCGGTGCGCGCGCTGGCGAAGAAGCTCGGCGTCGACCTCGCGCGCGTGCCGCCCAGCGGCACGGACGGCGTGGTGACGCTGGCCGACGTCAAGCGCGCGGCGGAGCGCGGCGACGCGCGTGCAGGAGCGGCGCCGGCGCCCGCGTTCGCGCACGCAGCCGCGCCATCCGTCGCACCCGCCGCGCGCGACCTCGCTCCCGCGCGGCCCGGCGCCGCACCGAGCGCCGAACCCCGCAGCGACGCCGGCTTCGACGTCGATGCGCCGATCCGCGGCGTGCGCCGCAACATGCTGCGCAGCATGGCCGCCGCGCATGCCGAAGTCGTACCGACCACGCTGATGGACGACGCCGACCTGCACGCCTGGTCGCCCGGCGAGGACATCACCGTGCGCCTGGTGCGCGCGCTGGTCGTCGCCAGTCGTACCGAGCCGGCGATGAACGCCTGGCTCAACGCGAAGGAAGGCACACTACGCCGCCACGCGCGCGTCGACATCGGCATCGCTGTCGACCATCCGGAGGGCCTGTTCGTCGCCAATCTACGCGGCGCCGACCGCATGGACGCCGCGGCGATGCGCGCGGGCATCAGCCGCCTGCGCGACGGCCTGAACGACCGCTCGTTGCCGCCGGAGCTGCTCTCCGGCTACACGATCATGCTCAGCAACTTCGGCAAGTTCGCCGGCAAGTACGCGACGCCCGTGGTGGTGCCGCCCTGCGTCGGCATCGTCGCCGCGGGCCGGCTTTACCACGCCGTCGTGCCGGTGCTCGGCGGCATCGAAACGCACCGGCTAATGCCGCTGTCGCTCACCTTCGATCATCGCGCCGCGACCGGCGGCGAAGCCGCGCGGTTCCTCAAGGCGCTGATCGACGATCTGCAGAGGGCGCGCTGATGGCGCACCGCAGCCGCCTCGCCGGCTTCATCATCGACTGCCAAGATGCCCGGCTCGACGAGGCCGCGCGCTTCTGGGCCGAAGCGCTGGGCCTACGCGTCATCAACGCGGACGAGGGCGGTGAAGGCAAGTACGCCCTGCTCTCGAAGGGCCCCGGCGGGCTGCATATCGAAGTGCAGCGCGTCGCGCACGAGTCCCGCGTGCATCTCGACATCGAAGCCGATGACATCGCAGCGGAAGTGCGTCGCCTGGAAGTCCTTGGCGCATCGGTGGTCGCGCATCCCGAACACGGCCGCTGGGTGGTGATGCAAGCGCCAACCGGGCAGCGCTACTGCGTGGTGCGCTGGATCGGCGACGCGCCACGCGACGACGCGAACCACTGGCCCTGAGTCCGGCAGCATCGATGCGGGCTGCATCGACGCCTTGGCGGGGCCGACGCTCCGATACCCGAAGCGCCGGCCCTGCCGCCCGCGTTACGAAACCGCCGCCGCGAGACGTCCGAACGGCTGCGCCGTACGACGCTGTTCGACCACGCGTTTGCGCTGTTTGATCAATCGACGCAGCAGTTTGTGCAGCGCGTTGTCGATCGCCGGGCCGAAGCTCTCGCTGCGCGCCTTCACCACGACCATGCGACCGTCATGCAGCTTCGCCTGCACCTGGCACTGGCGATCAATCCCACCCTTCGGCCCATTGAGGTCGACCAGCGACACCACGAGATCCGAGATCAGATGGGCGATGCGACCCAGATGGCGAGACGCGCGACGCTCGAGCGCGTCGAGCGTGTCCGTGCCGTGGGTGTCGCGATGGGTGAGCAGGGCGATGTGCATCGGTGGTTCCTCGGCGGTTGGGGAAACCACAGAGTCGCCACATGCGCAGCAGGTTCCCGCCGCGCGCGTGCCGTTCAGCGAGTCTTGACGTCGCTGAAGCCGCCTTCCGCGCGTCGACGCCAAAACCACGCGGCGCCCAGCACGAGCAGGAAGGCCTTGTACGCAATCACCGAGGCCGCGATTTCGCGGATGATCGGATGGTGGCCAACAGGTTCGTAACGCAGGCCGAGGGCCATGCCGGCGATCGAGAACGCCACCGCCGCGACCAAGGCCATCGTGTCGAAACGGCGCGTCGCAGCAAACGACTCCGGCGCGGTGCGCCAGTAGATCCAGCCGAGCACGGCGAACCACGGCGCGAGCAGCAGGACGGCGAGAAGTTTCATGTGGCAAGCGAGCCAGCGCGACGAGTCAGGCGGCGTCTTCCGTGAAGGCGGCGAGCGACGCGAGCACCTCCACCAGCGCCACCCCGTCCTCAAGCCTGCCGATTAACGTGCCGGCGAGGTGCACGCCGGTGGCAACGTCGTGCACGAGGGTCGCCCCGTCGACTTTGAGCCGCGCGATCAAGGCGCCGGCGTCCTTTGGCGAAGCATGGCCTTCGCTCTGCACCAGCACGCGGCCATCGGCGTGGACGAGCTTGAAGTAGAACCGGCCATCGCTGTCGCGATACTGCTTGAAGGTCGGTTGCGCCACCTTCGCCGCCTTGGCCTTCGGCGCCTCCGCCATCGCGGCCGACAGCGGCCGCAGGCCCACCGCCGCGCGCAGCTCGCGCAGCAGCGGCGTGGCGATCGCGCGTGCCTTCGCGGCACCGGCCTGCAGCGTGGCCTCGATGTCGGCGGGCTTTGCCATCAGCGATTCGTACTTCTCGCGCATCGGCGCCAACTGGCCGTCGAGCAGTTCGAACAGCGCCTGCTTCGCTTCGCCCCAGGCCAAGCCGCCGCGCAGCGCAGCGTGCATCTCGACCGCCTGCGCCTCGGTGGCGAAGGCGCGGTACAGCGTGAACAGATGCGCAGCGTCGGGGTCTTTCGCTTCGCCCGGCGCACGCGAGTCGGTGACGATCGAAGCGATCAGCTTCTTCAGCTGCGCCGGCGGCGCGAACAGCGGAATCGTGTTGTCGTAGCTCTTGCTCATCTTTCGGCCGTCGAGGCCGGGCAGCGTCGCGACCTGCTCCTCGATCACCGCTTCCGGCAACACGAGGTGATCGCCGTAGAGGTGGTTGAAGCGCGCGGCGAAATCGCGCGCCATCTCGATGTGCTGGATCTGATCGCGGCCCACCGGCACCTTCTGCGCCTTGAAGGCGAGGATGTCGGCGGCCATCAGCACCGGATACATGTACAACCCGGCGGTGACGCCGGCATCGGCGTCCTCGGCGTTCGCGGTGTTGGCATCGACCGCCGCCTTGTAGGCGTGCGCGCGGTTCAGCAGGCCCTTGCCCGCGACGCAGGTCAAGAACCACGTGAGTTCGGGGATCTCGGGGATGTCCGACTGCCGGTAGAACCACACGCGCTCTGGGTCGAGCCCGCAGGCCAGCCACGTGGCGGCGATCTCCAGCGTCGAACGCTGCACGCGCGCCGGGTCCTGCACCTTGATCAGCGCGTGGTAGTCGGCGAGGAAGTAGAAGCTCTCGGTGCCCGGCTGGCGGCTGGCGGCCACCGCAGGGCGGATGGCGCCGGCGTAGTTGCCGAGGTGCGGGGTACCGGAGGTGGTGATGCCGGTGAGGATGCGGACGGGAGCGCTCATGCCGCGATTTTAGCCTGCGCGCGGGCCGCCCCCGCTTTGCCGACCTGCTCGGCCAACCCCGTCCGGCGCCGCGGTGCGTTGCAGGGTTCCGAACCCCACGGAGACCCGCGATGACCGCCCTGCCCCGCTCCCAGCCCACGCCCACCGCCCGCACCGCGCCTCCTGCGCGGACGCTGGCCCTTGGCGGCCTCGCCCTGCTCGTGCTCGCACAGGCGGCCTGCGCCCATCCGCGTCCCAATGCACCGGCCGACGCACGATGGGTGCGCCTCGAGGTGGTCGATCGCGACCTCGGCACGACGCTGCCGCAGTACCGGCATCGCCGCGAGGCTTGGGTCGCTGGCGAGGACGGCCAGCCCTACACGCTGCGGCTCACCAACCTCAGCGGCGCTCGTGTGCTCGTGGTGCTGAGCGTCGATGGCGTCAACGTCGTCACTGGCGAGTCCGCCAATCCGGCGCAGTCCGGCTACGTGCTGGCGCCGTACGCGAGCGCCGAGATCGACGGCTGGCGGAAGTCGATGCACGAAGTCGCGGCGTTCCGCTTCAGCGCCGCCGGCGACAGCTACGCGGCGCGTACCGGCCGGCCGTTCGACCTGGGCGTGATCGGCGCGGCGGTGTTCCGCGAAGCCGTGGTGCACGAGCCGTGGCCGACGCCGATCGCCGAACCCTTGGCGCAAGCCGAGCGTGATCGCTCGCAGGACGCGTCGAGGGCCGAACGGCGCGCTTCGCAGGCTGCCCCCGCGGCCGAGGCGCGTTCCGACGCCTATGCCGGCGCGCCAGTGCCGACCTCACCGCTGGGCACGGGGCATGGCGAACGGCGCTGGTCGCCGACATCGCGCACGGCCTTTGAGCGCGCCAGCCGGCACGCCGACGAAATCATCGCCCTGCGCTACGACCGCCGCGAGGCCCTGGTGGCGCGGGGCGTCATCCGTGCGGAGCGCCAGCCGTGGCTG
>JBOFQO010000275.1:0-2379 GCA_051660925.1 Silanimonas sp.
ACCGGCTGCCCTGCCGGCTGGCGCGGAGCCGGGACCATCTCGCGCCCGGTCGTCGCAGGCACCATGCCCGTGCCCGGCTGGCGTGCAACCGCCTCGGCAATGCCTGCGCCCGCAGCGGGCGCCTCGCCAAGCGCGCCGGCAGCGGCGCCAGCATTCACTGCGCGCGCCATCGGACCCTGAGGATCAGGGAAGGGCGCGGCGGCGGCCTCGGGCGCGACGTCGGCCACGCCATCGGAGGACTCAGCAAGGTCCGCGGCGCGGGCTTGTTCGAATGCGGCGCGCTCCTCCGGCGTGAAGTCGGCGCCAATGGTGTCAGCGCCGCCGGCATCCGACGGCTGGCCGGGCGGCGACACGGCAGCGCCGATGGCGTTCAGCGGGCCGCCAATCGCTGCGCCAAGGACGGCGTTCGAGAAGCTGTCCTCCAGCAGGGAGCGGTCCTCGCCCGTGGCGGCGTTCGCCCCGGCCACGCTGGCTGCACCGACGGCAGCCTCTTGCGCCCCCTCCAGCGCCGCGCCGCCCGTGCCGGCGATGGCCGCGCGCGTCGCCGCGCCAGAGCCGAGCTCACCGAACGCGCGTCGCACCGGGGCGAAGAAAGGCGCCGCCTCAAGCACGCCGCCCAGTGCGCCGATGGCGCCGGCCGGGGCGAAGGCCGAGGAGCCGGCCTCGGCTGCCAGTGCGGCACGCGCCTGCGCCGGATCCATGCCGCTGGCGAGGAGCTCGCGGTAGCGCGGCACGGCGTCAAGCTGCGCCTGCCCCATGTCGGCGATGCGCTGCGACTCCTGCTGCGAGGCGCCGCCGCCCTCGGACAGGCCGCCGACAGCCATGGTGGCCGGGACAGCGGCGCGGCCGCGCGTGAGCAGCGCCGTGGCCATGGTGGGCGCCGAGGTGCCAAGGCCGCCGGCGATCTGGCCCAGCGCGCCGACCACACTCGGATCCTCGCCAAGGCTCCACGTCGACGGACTCAGCAGCTCGCCGGACGGGGTCGTGTCTTCGACGACCTGCCGGAATTCGGCCGACGCGCCCTGCTGGATTTCGGCGCCGTAGTCAGCGACGTCGCGACCAGCTTGCTTCGCCGCCGTGCCGCCGGTGAGCTCGCCGATGCCGGTGATCGCTGCGCCGGTGCCCGCGACCGCGCCGCCGGCGAGCTGCCGGCCAAGGCCGGCGACGGTCTGGCCGATGGATGGCCGCTTCTTCGGGATCAGGTCGGCGTAGGGGTCGCTCGGCGACCCGCCCCCGCTCTGCTGATTGCTGTCGGGGATGAGGTCGTCGAACGGCCCTGCCATTACTGTGCGCCTTGTGCCTGTCTGAGTTGGAGTTCGCGCGCCCGGACTGCGGCCGGGTCGGCGCCCTGTGCGATCGCATTCTGCGCCGCCGGGCTGAGATCCGAATCGCCGCCGGCTGCCACGTCAACGCGCTGGCCGCGCAGCGTGGACGGATCGATGGCAACGAGCTGCTCCGAGCCGTCGGCCGCCATGATGCGCTCGATGATCGGCTTCTGCTGGCCGGACTCCCCGCGCATGGCCATGAGGCGGCGCTGTGCCGCGGCGCGCTCCTCCGGCGTCTTGGTCTCGTCGAGCATTTCCGCCAGCGCCTGCTGCGCCGAGCGCTTGGCCTCGTTCTCGAGCTGCAGGCCCTCGGTCATCGCTCCGATGCGGCCGGCCTCGGCCGCGTCCTGCGGGCTGGAGCCGGGCTGCTGCTGGCCTGCCGGCGTGTTCGCGCCGGCCAACCCCTGCACGAGGCCGAGCTCTTTGCCGATCAGGTCGCCGACGACCGCGGCGCTGCGCCGGCGGCCGCGGGACATCTCGTCGTTGTACTGCTTGTACAGGGCCTCGAGGCGCTTCTCCGACCCGCGCTGCGTGGAGTTCCGGTTCATCCGGTCGCTGTCGCGGAAGTCGGTCGGAGCCTGCGCGGCGGGCATGGCGCCCAGCGCGCCCGCAGGCGAGGTGCTGGCGCTTGGCGCGACCGTGCCGACCATGCGCCCGGCGAGCTGGTCGGATTCGGCGCGAGTGATGTCGCGGCCGTTGGCGGTGCCGATCACGTCACTCGGTGCCGCTGGCGCCGCGCCAGCCGCCGGGCGCTGGGCAGCCTCAGGGCCGCCAGCCGACACAGCCGCACGCGGCTGGGCGGCGGGCGTGGCGATCTGGCCAGCGCCAGACGTCTCGCCATCGGCGCCCGTAAAGCCGTCGATGAAGCTGCCGCCGCTGGCGGCCGAGGAGATGCCGCCGCCGAGGCGATCGGCCACACCAAAGGTGATGGTGTTGCCGACATTGCCGAGCACGCGCGCGGTGTCCGCCGCCAGCGTGCCGAGCACGCCCGCGTCCTCGGCGCCAACCTCCTTCAGGTACTGGTCGCGCTTTGCCACAGCGCCGTCGGTGCCGA
>JBOFQO010000276.1:0-2597 GCA_051660925.1 Silanimonas sp.
CCGGCGCCCTTCTTGATCTTCTGCCCGGCGACTTCGGCCGGACGGTAGTCGGCGACCGCGGCAGCGCCGACGTAAACGTCCTGCCCCGGCAGCACGGCGAGCACGGCGGCGTGCATCTCGGCGGCGCTGCGCACGTCGACGCGGGTGACGCCGGGCGGCGTCGCGAGCTTCACCGGCCCAGCGACCAGCGTGACCTCGGCGCCGGCGCGTGCCGCAGCATCGGCCACGGCAAAGCCCATTCGGCCGCTGCTGCGATTCCCGACGAAGCGCACCGGGTCGATGTCCTCGAAGGTGGGGCCGGCGCTGACCAGCACGCGGCGGCCGGCGAGACGCTGCGGCACGGCGACAGACTCCGCGACGGCAGCGGCGAGATCGGCGACCAGCTCGGTCGGCTCGCGCATGCGGCCTTCGCCGACTTCGCCACAGGCCTGTTCGCCTGCACCGGGACCGAACACAGCGACGCCGCGCTGGCGCAGCAGCGAAACGCTCGCCTGCGTTGCGGCCTTCGCCCACCTGACGCGATTCATCGCCGGCGCCACGGCGATCGGCGCCTCGGTGGCGAGGCACAAGGTGCTGAGCAGGTCGTCCGCGCGACCCTGCGCCAGCCGGGCGATCATGTCGGCTGTGGCCGGCGCGATGAGCACGCGGGTGGCCCAACGGGCGAGTTCGATATGGCCCATCGCCGCCTCGGCGGCGGCGTCCCACAGCGAGGTGCGGACCGGGTGGCCGGACAGCGCCTGCAGCGTGGTGGCGGTGATGAAGTGCTCGGCGCCAGCGGTCATGACCACGCGCACTTCCGCACCGGCCTCGCGCAGGCGGCGGACGAGGTCGGCCGACTTGTAGGCGGCGATGCCCCCGCTGACGCCGAGCAGGATCCGTTCTCCGTGCAATGCCGCCACGCCGCGCTCCGTCGATGAAGAGCCGGAAGCTTACCCCAGCACACCGAGGGTTCGGACGGCGGAACCGGCGCTACCGCGCGACGCTGCGGGCATGACCCTGCACGACTGGCCCAACGCCGACCGCCCCCGTGAACGCCTGCATTCCCACGGCCCCGATGCCTTGGCGGACGCCGAGCTGCTGGCGCTCTTTCTCGGTACCGGGCCGCGCGGCAGCAACGCCGTCGCGCACGCCCAGAGCCTGATCAACCGCTGCGGCGGGCTGCGCGCCCTGCTCGACCGCTCGCCGGTCGAACTGCGCCAGCTGCCCGGCATCGGGCCGGCGCGCGCGGCCCTGATCTCGGCCGCCCTCGCCCTGGGGCGGCGCCAGCTGCGCGCCGACTTGGCGCGCGGCGACGCCCTGCAGTCGCCGCAGCAAGCCGGCGAGTACTTCAGCCGCTGGCTGCGCGCGTCGCCGCGCGAGCGCTTCGGCGTGCTCTTCCTCGACAATCGCCATCGCGTCATCGCCAGCGAAGTGCTGTTCGAAGGCTCGATCGACGCCGCGGCCGTGCATCCGCGGATCGTGGTGCAGCGCGCCATGGGCGTAAACGCCGCTGCCGTCGTGCTCGGGCACAACCACCCGAGCGGCGTCGCCGAGCCCAGCGCCGCGGACCGCCAGCTGACCGCGCACCTCAAGCAGGCGCTCGCGCTCGTCGACGTGCGCCTGCTGGACCACTTCGTCGTCGGCGATGGGCCGCCGGTCTCGATGGCCGAACGCGGCTGGGTCTAGCGGCGGCCGGGTTCGGCGACCGTATACTCCCGGCGAACCGCACTCCGGGCTCGCGCATGCCGATCGACTACCGCCTGGTCTATCCCGCCGACCCAGTCGAGCAGGCCGTCACCGTCGCGACCTTGTCGAGCCCGACGCTCGACCCGAGCGCTGCGGCGTACGCTGAACGCGCGGGACGCGCCTGCGCCCTCGCCGGCATCGATCGCCAGGCCGTTGTCGACGTCGCACGGGTCGCCGTCGTCCGGATGGCGATGCGCTACGGCCCACTAGGCACCGACGGCCACGCGTACCACAACCAGGACCATCTGCTCGAGCTGCTTGAGAACAAGCTGCCCGCACTGCTGGCGACCGCGCTGCTGCCGACGGTGGAGCGCGAGGCGCTGGCCCTGTTCTGCGCCTGCCACGACCTGCGCCAGCGCGAAGCGCGGCGGCACGACGACGAGCCGATCGGCGCCAACGAGGCCGCGAGTCTGGCCGAGACCGAGCGCCTGCTGGACTCAGCGGGGCTCGACGACGCGATGCTGCGCACAATGCTGCGCTTCGCGATCGCCGGCAGCACGTTCGCGGCCGGCAACGACGAAAACGTGCAGGCCCAGGGCGCCTTCGCACACCGGCTGGGCACGTGGATGGACACGACACGCCCGGGCTGGCGCGACGATCCGACCGCCGCTGAAGCAGAGCACTTGGCGCGAATGGCGGCCGATATCGACACCAGCAACGTTGCCTCGCCATATATCGACTTTGCGCAGTCGGCCGTCGCCCTGGCCACCGAGATCCAGTTCCGCGCCGGGCGAACACGTGACAGCGCCGAAGCCGGAGCCGGCTGCCTCGGATTCCTCACCGAGGGCCAGGAACGCTACGTCTTCGCTCTGCAGCGCTTCGCCTCGCGCGAGGGCCGCGCGGCCTTTGGTACGCAGCGGGATGCCAACGCG
>JBOFQO010000277.1:0-3588 GCA_051660925.1 Silanimonas sp.
AAGAACGACATGCAATCGATCTGCGGCTTCCGCGACATCGAGGGCTGCACCTGCATCGAAGGCCGCTGTGCCGCTGGCCCCGCGACCAACGGCGAGGCCGTGCGCTGATGCTCTACGCGCAGGTGCATCTGACGCTGCCGGCCTGGGTGCACGAGGCCGTCGATGCGAACGCCGATTACGTCGACGACGACGCGAAGATGCGGCTGGTGATCCAACTTTCCGCGCTCAACGTCGAGCACGGCAGCGGCGGCCCGTTCGGCGCGGCGGTGTTCTCGCCGGAAGGCCGCCTGATCGGCGTCGGCGTCAACCGCGTCGTGCCACACAGCACCTCGATCGCGCACGCCGAGATGATGGCCTTTGCCACCAGCCAGCAGCGCGTGCAGCAGTTCCGGCTGAATGCCGAGCGCGGCCCGATCACGCTCGCCACGTCCTCGCAGCCCTGCTGCATGTGCTACGGCGCCAGCGTTTGGGCGGGCATCGACCGCCTGCTGATCGGCGCCCGTGCCGACGACGTGGAAAGCCTTGCCGGTTTCGACGAAGGCCCACTGCCCGCCGACTGGCGCGGCGAGCTCGCCAAGCGCGGTATCGAGGTCATTACGGACCTGCACCGCGACGAGGCCCGCGCCGTGCTCGCCGAATACGGCCGCGCCGGCAAGGTCTATTGAAGGCCGTGGCCGTCGCCCGCCATGAGCCCGCCCTGCTCGCGTACTGCCGCCCGGGCTTCGAGCCCGAACTCGCCGCCGAGCTCACCGTCCGCGCCGCCGAGCGCGACCACTGGGGCCACGCGGCGACGGAGCGCGGCAGCGGTCTCGTGCGCTACGTCTGCACCTCGGCATCGATGCTCGAGCGGCAGCTGCGCTTCGACGAGCTGATCTACGCGCGGCAGAAGCTGCTCGGCCTCGCGCGCCTGGACGAGCTCGATCCCAAGGACCGCATCTCTCCGCTGCTGGCCGCACTCGAAGCCGCGCGCGACGATCTCATTGCGACGCCAAATGGCGGCACGCCGTCGTCAGGGCTCGCGGCGGGCGTGCTGCGCTTCGGCGATCTCGTGGTCGAGCACAGCGACAGCGACGAAGGCCGCGAGCTCGCGGGTCTGGCCCGCGGCTTCGGCAACGCACTGCGCCCAGCGCTGCGCAAGCCCGGCTGGCTCACCGACAAAGAAGACGCCCGCAAGCCGCGCCTGCACGTGCTGTTGCATTCCGGCACGCGGATGGAGCTGGCAATGTCGCGCGTCGAGGACAGCAGCCCTTGGCCCGGCGGCATCCCGCGCCTGCGCCAGCCCCCGAACGCCCCGAGCCGCAGCGCCGCCAAGCTCGACGAGGCCCTGCACACGCTGCTCGATGCCGACGAGCGTACGCAACTGCTGCGCGACGGCTTCCGCGCCGCCGATCTCGGCGCCGCGCCCGGCGGCTGGACCTGGGTGCTGGTGCGCGCTGGCCTGCGCGTCACCGCGGTCGACAATGGCCCGCTGAAGGAACCGGTGGCGGGGCATCCGCAGGTCGAGCACCTCCGCGCCGACGGCTTCCGCTGGCAGCCGGCGCGCCCGCTCGACTGGATGGTCTGCGACATGGTGGAACAGCCGCGCCGCGTGGCCGAACGCATGGCGCAGTGGTTCCGCGAGGGCTGGTGCCGCAACGCGATCTTCAACCTGAAACTCCCGATGAAGAAGCGCTGGGACGAAACCGTCCTGTGCCTGGATCTGTTCCGCGCGCAGGCCGGCGAGCTGAAGGCGCTGCGCGCCAAGCAGCTCTACCACGACCGCGAAGAGATCACGGTGTTCGCGCGGCGCTGAGGCTCGCCAGCGCGGCGTCGGCCGCCGCCTGCTCGTCGGCATACAGCGTGCTGGCCCAATCGACGAAAGCCCGCAGTCGCGCCGAGCGGTCGCGGCGCCGCGGCCACAGTGCGGCGAGCGGCAGCGGCTCGACCGCCCAGCCGGCCAGCACGCGCCGCAGCGCGCCGTTCGCCAGCAGCACGCGTACGGGGCGCGCCAAGGGCAGCTGCGCCAGGCCGAGTCCCGCCACCACCAGCGCGACCTGCGTATCGGCATCGTTCGATGCCACTGCGCCGTCGCCGGGCAGCTCGACGCGCTCACCGCCGCGTTCGAAGTCGTGCGCGAACGCCCTTCCGGTCTTCGACGAGAAGTAGTGGACGAAGCGATGTCCCGATATCTCCCGTGGATCCTCCGGCACGCCGTGGGTGGCGAGGTAGGACGGGGCGGCGACGGTGATCACGGGGTAACTCACCAGCGGCCGCGCCACCAGCGCCTCGTCGTGGACATCCCCGCCGCGGACGACGCAGTCGACGCCTTCCAGCACCAGCTCGACCGGTCGGTCGCTGCTGCCAAGCTCCAGCCGGATGTCCGGATAGCGCGCAAGGAAGCCGGGGAGCGCCGGCGCGATGACGTGCCGACCCGCGGCGGCGGGCACGTCGACGCGAAGCCGGCCGCGCGGCTGGCCGCGCTCGGCACCGACGGCGTCTTCCGCATCGGCGAACTCCTGCAGCAGCCGCAACGCGCGCTCGTGGAAGACCGCGCCTTCCGGCGTCAGGCCGACCTGCCGCGTGGTGCGATGCAGCAGGGTCGTACCGAGCCGCGCCTCCAGCGCCTGCAGCACTTCGGTGACCGTAGCGCGCGGCAGGCCGAGGTCGTCGGCGGCTTTGGTGAAGCTGCGTCGCGCGACGACGCGCTCGAAGACTTCCAGCTGGCGGAAACGATCCATGGCACCTCACTCACGGCGGGGCGTAGCGCCCGCACACAGCCAGGGAAGATACCGGCTGATGTTCGGAACAGGCGAACAATGCGTTCGGACCCGAGACCTTACAGATCACGCGGCCCGCTGGTTACCGTCGCTCCGCCAACCCGCGACGTTCCGCTCTTTCGGAACCCGCGCCCCCACTTCAGGAGTCTTGACGATGACACGAGATACGCAAGGGCCCGAAAACGCGACCCGCCGCCTTGCGCTGAAAGCCAGCACGCTGGGTGCCGCCGCCGCGGCCTCCACGCTCCTCGCCGCCGGCTCAGGCACCGCCTTCGCGCAGAGCGCGACGACGCTCGATAGGCGGAAGGAACTCGAGGGCAAGTCCGCCTTCATTACCGGGGGTGCACGGGGCATCGGATTGGCAACGGCAGAAGTCCTTGCGAATGCGGGCGCCAACGTCACGTTGTTCGACATCGCGACGGCCACCCTCCGCGAGGTGCAGTACCCGTTGGCTTCCGACGACGACCTCCTGTCGGCGAAGTCGAGGGTGGAAGCACTCGGCGTTCGATGCATGACGTTCAAGGGGGATGTGCGTGACCGCGACGCCCTGACGCGTGCCATGGCCGAGAGCACCGCGTCCTTCGGCAGCCTCGACATCCTCGTCGCGAATGCCGGCATCACGCAGTTCGGAAGCATCGAGGAGTTTTCCGACGAGCAGATCCAGGCCGTCCTCGACATCAACCTCGCCGGTGTGATCAAGACGACACAGGCCGCTGCGCCCGTCATGCGGCGCCAGAAGTCGGGGCGGATGATCTTCATCTCCACGGCCTTGGGGCGGATGGGGAACGAGCTCTTCCCCATCTATGCCGCGTCGAAATGGGGGGTGATCGGT
>JBOFQO010000278.1:0-22174 GCA_051660925.1 Silanimonas sp.
GCGACGGCGGCGAAGCGCGAGAACGGCAGCGACAGCACCTCGTGCAGCACGCCGTCCACGCGGAAGCGCACGCTGAAGGTGGTTTCCGCCGGCTCGACGTGGATGTCGGACGCGCCGCGATCCATCGCCTGCGCGAGCAGGTTGTTCACCAGTTCGATCACCGGGGCCTCTTCGGCCAGCTCGCGCAGATGGCCGGCGTCGTCGGCGTCGTCCTCGACGCTGCGGTTGGCGCGCTGCAGGGCGTCGACCAGTCGTTCGACCTCCTGCGACCGCGCCAGACGCCAGCGCCATCCGGCCGGCAAGCGGCTCTCAAGGATCTCGGCCAGCGCAGGATCGAGCGGATCGCGGGCGACGACGAGTGTCCCGCCCACGCTGTGCGTCCAGGCGACGACGCCCTGGTCGACGAACCAATCCGCCGCAATGCCGAGCGCCGGGTCGACCTTCAGCGCGGCGGCATCCTCCGGCCATTCGGAGGCCTGCAGCGCCGGGATCCCCAGCTGCTCGACGAGAACGGGCAGCAGCGTCTCCTCCGACAGTGCACCGAGACGGACCAGCACCTGCCCGATACGCCCGCCGACCTGAACCTGCACGGCCAGGGCGCGCTGCAGGTCGGCCGAGGCGACGAGACCACGTCCGACCAAGAGCTCACCCAGTCGCTGCGGCAGGCCCTGCGCGGAGAAACCCGGAACCGGGGCGTCGAGGAGATCGGCACTCATGCCCACATCTTACGGCTCCCATCCGAGCGAGTCGCCCCCGGAGACGACGCGGCCCGCACAAGGCGGGCCGCGGTCCATCATCCGCTCAGCAGGTCAATGCCGCGTTCGAGCGAACAGGCGGGTCAGCCGATCCTTCGCAAGCAGCTTTTCCTTCTTCATCTTGGCCAGCGTGAAATCGTCGATCGGCAGCACCCCGAGCTCGGCGTCCATCACCTGGCTGTTGAGCTGCTGGTGGCGACGATAGAGCTGGCGGAACTCGGGATCGGCCTTGATCAAGGCCTCGACATCGGCAGTGGATTGACCCTCGAACATTTCAATGACCTCCTCGAACGCGAACGCCCCGGCACGAGGGCACGGGGCGTTGGGGTTGGACTGCGGTCAGGTCGGGAAGGCTGGCCGCCTCGGGCCGCGGGCCGCGCGCATCCCGGGTGGGACGCGGCGACGGGGGCGGGATGAGGTCAGCGGTCATCGGCCTGGCTCGTGATCCCAAGGGGACCACCCCCTTGGGTATTCGACGCTACGCCGCCCCGTCGGGGGCGGCAAGGCCTTTTCCGCGACTTTGCGGCGCTTAACGCAAGGCCGCGGAAGGCCTCACTTGCCGCTAACGGATCAGCGGACGGTGATCTCGACCCGGCGGTTCATGGCACGCCCCTCCGCCGTGCCGTTGTCGGCGACCGGGTCGGCCGCGCCGCGCCCGTCGGTGCGGATCGCGCCACTCGCGCCGGACGCCTTCAGGATCGCGGCGACGGCGTCGGCACGACGCAAGGAGAGCGCCTGATTGGCCGCGGCGGCGCCCTGACTGTCGGTGTAGCCGACGATCTGCACGCTGCGCCCGCCGATCTCCATGGCGAGGCGGCGCAGGCTGGCGTTGGCCTCCGTCGTCAGCGTGGCGCGGCCGCTGGCGAAGGCGGAGCCGGCCAGCGTGTACACCGTCGCCGGGCCGACGCTGCGCGAGGGCGGCAGCGGGGCGTCGGCCGCGAGCGCCTCGGCCACCATCGCGTTGGCGAGCTCGGCCTCCTCGCGAGCCAGCGCCGCCTCGCGGGCACGGCTGGCAGCGAGGCGGCGGGCCTGCTCGGCGTCGGCCTGCGCCTGCTCTGCGAGAGCGAAGGTCTCGGCGCGCGCGACGCGCTCCATTTCGGCCTCTTCCTGGCGCGCGAGGTTCTGCATGCGCAGGCGCTCGGCGTCGCGACGGGCCGCCTCCGCGTCGCGACGGCTGGCCTCAACGAGGATTTGGTCGCGCTCGCGGTCGAGGTCGGTCGACTGCCGCGCCAACGCGTCGGCACGTGCGGCGGCGATGGCCGCGCGAACACGCTGCTCGGCCACGAACTGCGCCGAGGGGTACTGCTTGGTCTTGGCGACGGCGAGGGCCTGCACGGCCTGCGCAGCCTTCAGGCGCTCGACGCCGCCCATGCCGGCGAGCTGTGAATCGGCATCAAGCTGGGCGAGTTGGGCCTGCAGACGAGCGACGGCCGGATCGATCTCGTCGGCGGCGGCGAACACGGGCGCCGAGAGGAGGAGCATGGACGCGAACGCGGCAGCCCGGGCCAGCGAGGCGGAGCGGAAGAAACGGAGCGTGCGCATCGGATCAGCCTCCCTGGACCAGCAGGCGACGGCGCAGCTCGGCGTTGCGCGCGGCCTTCGATTCGACTTCCGCCTCAAGAGCGGCGCGGCGGGCTTCGGCGGCGGCGTGGGCGGCGGCGGCCTCGGCCTCCTGCGCAGCGACCAGGGCTTCCGCATGGCGCTTGCGGGACGCGGCCTCACGGGCCACACCCAGGCGCTGCCGGGCCTCGTTCAGGGCCTGCTGGGCGGGGCCACGCGGGCCGAGGGCATCGGCGCTACGGATGGCGCGATCAGCGGCATCAAGTTCGGCGGTGGGCGGTGGCACGCTGGCACAGCCGGCCAGCAGGGCCGCGAGCAACAGACCGGCGGCGAGGCCGGCGGGGGCGTTTCGGGTCATGGGATACGGGTCGCTTTTGGTGGCGGAACGCGGCTATTCTCGAAACCCTAACCCGGTAACGCAATGGCGCGAGGAGCCTACCCCCCATGGACATCGGCTATTTCCTGAAGCTGATGACGGAGAAGAACGCCTCCGACATGTTCCTCACCACCGGTGCCCCCGTCTACATCAAGGTCGAGGGCAAGCTTTATCCGCTCGGGAACACGGGCCTTCCGGCCGGCATGGTCAAGAAGATCGCCTACTCGCTGATGGACGAGGGCCAGGTGCCTCAGTTCGAGCGCGACCTCGAGTACAACATGGCCATCGCCGTGAAGGACGCCGGTCGTTTTCGCGTCAACGTCTTCAAGCAGCGCGGCGAAGTCGGCATGGTCATCCGCGCCATCAAGAGCTCGGTGCCGACGCTTGAGCAGCTGCAGCTGCCGGCGGTGCTGAAGGACATCATCATGGAGCCGCGCGGCCTGGTGCTGGTGGTCGGCTCGACCGGCTCGGGCAAGTCGACCGCGCTGGCCTCGATGATCGACTACCGCAACACCAATTCGACGGGTCACATCCTCACCATTGAGGATCCGATCGAGTTTCTGCACACGCATAAGAAGTCCATCGTCAACCAGCGCGAGGTCGGCCTCGACACCCATGCCTTCCACAACGCGCTGAAGAATGCGATGCGCGAGGCGCCGGACGTCATCCTGATCGGCGAGATCCTCGACTCGGTGACGATGGAGTCGGCGATCGCCTTCGCCGAGACCGGCCACCTCTGCCTCGCCACGCTGCACTCGAACAACGCCGACCAGACGCTGGAGCGCATCCTCAACTTCTTCACCGAGGCGGCGCACAAAAACGTGCTGATGAACCTGTCGCTGAACCTGAAGGCGGTCATTTCGCTGCGCCTGGTCATCGGCAAGGACGGCAAGCGCCTGCCCGCTAGCGAGATCCTGATCAACACGCCGATGATCCGTGACCTGATCCGCCGCGCGCAGATCCACGAGATCAAGGAAGCGATGGAGAAGTCGCTGGAAGCCGGCATGCACACCTTCGACCAGTCCCTGTTCAAGCTCTACAAGGACGGCAAGATCGACCTTGAGGAAGCGCTGCGCAAAGCCGACTCGCGCGATGGATTGGCGCTGCGCATCCGCCTCTCGGAGGGAGCGAACGCCGAGCACGACCCCTACGCCGACGTGTTCGGCGGCGCGGGCGGCGCTTTCGGCTGATCAGGTCGCCGGCGCGTCCGGCTGCGCCTCCGGCGCGGCCTTCCGGAAGGCGTCCAGCATCAGGCAGTGCGTGTCGATACGCCGTACCGTCGGATACAACGCCATCTCCAGCCCGAAGCGACGCGCGTTGTAAACCATCGGCACCAGCAGGCAGTCGGCCATACCGGGGCGTTCGCCGTCGCAGAAGTCCGCCGTCGAGGGGCTCTCGGCCAGCAGGGCCTCGATCGCTTCAAAGCCCAGCGCCAGCCAGTGGCGGATCCAGGCTTCACGCTGTTCGGGCGTGGCCTTGAACTCGCGCTCAAGGTACTGCAGCACGCGCAGGTTGCCGAGGGGGTGCATGTCACAGGCGATCAGCTGAGCGAGGCCGCGAACGCGAGCGCGCTCGCGGGCCGTGGCCGGCAGCAACGGGTGCTCGGCGAAGGTCTCATCGAGGTACTCGATGATGGTCATCGACTGCCGGACGATGCGTTGCCCGTGCTGCAGCGTCGGCACCAGGCCCTGCGGGTTCACCTGCCGGAACGCGGCGCCGTGCTGCTCGCCGCCGTCGCGCACCAGATGCACCGGCGCCAGCTGGTAGTCGAGGTTCTTGAGGTTCAGCGCAATACGCACGCGATAGGCCGCGCTCGAGCGCCAGTACGAATACAGCCGCAACCCGCCATTCACCATGGCACGACCCTCCGGGGCCTTGTGTTGGATGGCAGGCACCGTCGGAGATGCCCGCCCTGCCCCGCCAGCCTAGCGCGACGCGCTCAATCCTGCCGCTTCATGACCTGCTCGATCGCGCCGAAGATCGAACGCCCTTCGGCATCCAGCATCTCGATGCGCACCACATCGCCGAACGTCATGAAAGGCGTCGAGGGCTTGCCGTCGCGAAGGGTTTCAATGGTGCGCTGCTCGGCGAAGCAGCTGGCGCCGCGGTCCGTGCTCTGGTTCGCCACCGTGCCCGAGCCGACGATCGTTCCGGCCGACAGCGGACGCGTTTTCGCCGCATGGGCCACGAGCTGCGCGAAGCTGAACTGCATGTCCTCGCCGGCCTCCGGCGCGCCGAACCACTGACCGTTGATGTGCGTGAGCAGCGGGCGGTGGACCTTGCTGCCCTTCCACGCCTCACCGAGCTCATCCGGCGTAACGAACACCGGGCTCAGGGCCGAGCGCGGCTTGCTCTGCAGGAAGCCGAAGCCCTTGGCCAGCTCGTTCGGGATCAGATTGCGCAGGCTAACGTCATTGACTAGGCCGACCAGCTGGATGTGCTCGGCGGCGTCCTCGGCCGATACGCCGTGTGGCACGTCGTCGGTGACGATGACGACCTCGGCCTCAAGGTCGATGCCGTAGGCTTCGTCGCGCACCAGCACCGGGTCGCGCGGGCCGTAGAAACCGGCGCTGACGGCCTGGTACATCAACGGGTCGCTATAGAAGCTCTCCGGCACCTCGGCGCCGCGAGCGCGGCGCACGCGCTCGACGTGCGGCAGGTAGGCCGAGCCATCGACGAACTCGTAGGCCCGCGGCATCGGCGCGGCGAGCGACGCCATGTCCAGTGCGAAGACGTCGAAGCCATCGATGGTCTGCGCGTTGGATCCGTTGAGCGCTTCCGACACGCCATTGAGGCGCGGCGCAGCGTTCGACCAGTCCTCCAGCGCGCGCTGCAGGGTCGGCGCGATATGCGGCACGCGCACCGCGCGGGCGAGGTCGCGCGAAACGACGATCAGCGTGCCGTCGCGGCCGCCTTCCTTCAGACTGCCCAGCTTCATCCGGTTCTCCTGGTCTGTACCGCGCCGCTCAGCGCCGCGTCGGGTTGAAGTGCTTCTGCAGGCCCTGCCAACAGGCCACGTAGTGGCGCTGCCGATGCGTCGCGGCGACGGCCTGCGCCGTCGGCTTCAGCACGTGCCGCGATTCGAACATGAAGGCCATCGTGTCGCGGATGTAGTGCGGTTTCGACGTGTCGGCGGCACTCGCCTTCTCGAAGGTCTCGGCATCCGGGCCGTGGCCGGTGAAGCTGTTGTGCAGCGAAGCACCGCCCGGAACAAAGCCCTCGGCCTTGGCGTCGTAGGCGCCGTGGATCAGGCCCATGAACTCGCTGGCGACATTGCGGTGGAACCACGGCGGCCGGAACGTGTCCTCCATCGCGAGGATGCGCGGCGGGAAGATCACGAAGTCCATGTTGCCCACGCCCGGCGTGTCGCTCGGGCTGGTGAGTACCAGGAAGATGCTCGGGTCCGGGTGGTCGAAGCTGATCGAGCCGATGGTGTTGAAGCGGCGCAGGTCGTACTTCGCCGGCACGTGGCTGCCGTGCCAAGCGACGACGTCGAGCGGCGAGTGGCCGATGGCCGCGCGCCACAGCCGGCCCTGGAACTTCGCGACGAGTTCGAACTCACCCTCGAGGTCCTCGTAGGCCGCCACCGGCGACAGGAAATCACGCGGGCTGGCGAGCCCGTTGCTGCCGATCGGCCCGAGATCGGGCAGGCGCAGACCGGCGCCGAAATTCTCGCAGACGTAGCCGCGCGCCTCGCCGTCCGGCAGGTCAACGGCGAAGCGGATGCCGCGCGGGATCAGCGCGATCTCCTGCGGCTCAACCTCGAGCACGCCGAACTCCGTGCGGATCGTCAGCCGGCCCTGCTGCGGGACGATCAGCAGCTCCCCGTCGGCGTCGTAGAAGTAGCGGCCCTGCATTGAGCGGTTCGCCGCAAAGACGTGCACGCCGATGCCGGCGCCGGCGTCCGGGCCGCCGTTGCCGGCCATCGTGTACAGGCCGTCGATGAAGTCGGTGGGCGCGGCCGGCGCCGGCAGCGGGTTCCAGCGCATCTGTTCCGGCGAGACCGGGCCGTCGCCGAACACGTTGTGGAAGCGCGATTCCGGCAGCAGCTCGAACGGACCGTGCATCGCCGAGGGGCGGATGCGGTAGAGCCAGCTGCGGCGGTTCTGGTGGCGCGGCGCGGTGAAGGCCGTGCCGGAAAGCTGCTCGGCGTAGAGGCCGTAGGGGCAACGCTGCGGCGAGTTGCGGCCCATCGGCAGCGCGCCGGGCAGCGATTCGCTGCTGAACTCGTTGCCGAAACCGGAGAGGTACGAAAGCGTCATGCGGAGCGTTCCTAGGGAAGTCCAGCCAAGGGGCTCAGAGCACGCCGCGGCGCATCTGGTCGCGCTCAATGCTCTCGAACAGGGCCTGGAAATTGCCTTCGCCGAAGCCCTCGTTCCCCTTGCGCTGGATGATCTCGAAGAAGATCGGGCCGATCGCGTTCTGGGTGAATATCTGCAACAACTTGCGCGACTTCGTCTCCGGGTCGGCATCGATCAGGATCTTGTTCTTCGCCAGCCGCGCGACGTCCTCACCGTGGTCCGGGATGCGTGCGTCGATCACTTCGAAATAGGTGTCCGGCGTGTTGAGGAACGCCATCCCCTGTGCGCGCATCGCTTCGATGGTCGCGTAGATGTCGTCGGTGAAGCAGGCGATGTGCTGGATGCCTTCGCCCTTATAGCTGTCGAGGTACTCGTTGATCTGCGACTTGGGATCCGACGACTCGTTGAGCGGGATGCGCACCACGCCATCGGGGGCCGTCATCGCCTTCGAGACCAGGCCGGTCTTCGCGCCCTTGATGTCGAAGTAGCGGATCTCACGGAAGTTGAACAGCTTCTCGTAGTAGTCGCTCCACTTCTGCATGTTGCCGAAGTAGAGGTTGTGCGTGAGGTGGTCGATGAAGGTCAGGCCGAAACCCTTCGGATTCGGGTCGGCACCGGGAATCGGCGCGTAGTCGCGGAACACCGCATCGACGCTGCCGTAGTCGTCGACGAGGTAGAGCATGCAGCCGCCGATGCCCTGGATGACCGGGCGGTCGATCGCCTTGGTGCCCTCGCGCGCGACAGTCTCGCCGCCGGCGGCCAGCGCGGCCTGCTGGACGTCGTGCGCGTTCTTCCGGAAGCGGATCGCGAAGCCGCAGGCCGACGGCCCGTGCGCCTTCGCGAACTCGGCCGCGAAGCTGTCCGGGTCCTCGTTGACGAGGAAGTGCACGCCGCCCTGCTTGTACAGCGTGATAGCCCGCGATTTGTGCCGGCGCACCGCACTGAAGCCCATCGTCCGGAAGTAGTCGTGCAGCAGCGCGCCCTGCCCGGCCGGCGCCGCGAACTCGACGAACTCGAAACCGTCGATGCCCATCGGGTTCTCGAACGTGGTGACGCTCATGCCGAGGTTCGGCGCGGAGATTGCGGGAGAAGCGTTCATGGCATGCTCCGGGGCTGGGGGCGGGGATGGCACAGATCAGTGACATGCCCGTTATAGTTTCAATTGAAACCACGCGCAACTTGCGCCGCACTGCAGCAGGCCATGCTCGATCTCGAACGCTTCCTGCCCTACCGCCTGTCCGTGCTGTCGAACCGCATCAGCGCCGACATCGCGCAGCTCTACGAGACCCGCTACGGCCTGGCGATCCCAGAGTGGCGGGTGATCGCCGTGCTGGCCAAGCGCCCCGGCCTGTCCGCCACGGAGGTGGCGCAGCGCACGGCCATGGACAAGGTGGCGGTGAGCCGCGCGGTGTCGTCCCTGCTCGACGCCGGCCGCATCCAGCGCGACATCGACGGCGACGACCGCCGCAAGAGCGTGCTCCGCCTGACCGACGCCGGCAAGGCCGTCTACGAGGACATCGCCCCGCAGGCGCTGGCCTACGAGCAGCGCCTGCTCGGCAGCCTGCGCAGCGACGAACGCCAGGCCCTCGACCGCCTGCTGGCGCGGATGGAGCAGATCACCGCGGAAGCCGACCGCGCCGAACGCGCGGCGCGCGCGGCGAGTAGCGCCGCGACATCGATGCCCTGATCCGAAGCGTCCATCGGACGCCGCGGTGGCGGCGGAAACGAAACGGCCCGGATCGCTCCGGGCCGTTCGCGTTTCTCGGGCTGCCGCGGCGCTTACGTCACGCCGTGCATCAGCTTCTGGATCAGCGGGGCAAGCAGAAACAGCGACACGCCGCCGATCACCAGGGCCCAGAAGCCAAAGGTGTAGCCCGACAGCGCCGAGGCCGCGGTCATGCCGCCCTCGCCCGACACGTGGCCAGCAAAGATGCCCGACAGGTTGTTGCCGATGCCGGTGGACAGGAACCAGCCGCCCATGCCGAAGCCAACCAGACGCAGCGGGGCCAGCTTGGTCACCATCGAGAGCCCGATCGGCGACAGGCAGAGCTCGCCAATCGACTGGATCCAGTACACCGCGAACAGCGTCCAGAATGGGATCTTCATCGTCTGCGGATCGACCATGCTGCCCAGCGCGATCATCAGCAGCAGGAACGCGAGTCCGTTGAAGATGATGCCGAGGCCGAACTTGCGCGGGATCGACGGGTTCCACGGCCCCATCTTCACCCAGGCCCAGGCGATCAGCGGCGCGAGGCAGATGATGGCGACCGAGTTCACCGACTGGAACCACGCCGTCGGGAACACCATGAAGCCGAGGTCGCGGTCGACGATCTGGTCGGCGAGGAAGGTGAACGAGCTGCCGGCCTGTTCGAAGAACATCCAGAACAGGATGTTGAACGCGAAGATGATCAGCATCGCGATCACCTTGTCGCGCGCCTGCGCGCCGTTCTTGATGCCCTCCACCAGCAGCATGCCGGACAGGCCGACGAACATGACGGTGAGGATGATCTGCAGCGTCTCGGCGCCCATCGCCAACAGCCAGTAGACGAGCGGCACTGCGGCCGTGGCGCCGATGAAGACCGTGACGATGCGGCCGATGCCGGTCGCGCCTTCCGGCGGCTCGCCGACGCCCTTGAGCTGGAATCGCCCAAGGTAGAACCAGAACAGCGAAATCACCATGCCGATGCCGGCCGAGATGAACACGACCTTGTAGGCCGGTGCGGCCTCCGTGCCGAACACCTTCGCCGCGAGGATCTGGGTCAGGATCGGCGAGATCATCGCGCCGAGGTTGATGCCCATGTAGAAGATGGTGAAGCCCGAATCGCGGCGCTCATCGCCGACGGCGTAGATCTTGCCCACCAGCGTCGAAATGATCGGCTTGAACATGCCGTTGCCGACGACGATGGTCGCCAGCCCGACCTTGAACACCGACTCGTTGGGGAACGCGATCATGAACAAACCGGCCGCCATGAATACCGCGCCGACAAGGATCGAGCGCTGGTAGCCGAGGTACTTGTCCGCCACGAGGCCGCCGAAGATCGCGGCGGCGTAGACGAGGGCGAGGTAGGAGCCGTAGATCAGGCCAGCGGGCTGCTGGCCGGAGGGATCACCGTCGTGGAACTGGGCCACCACGTAGAGCACCAGCGCCCAGCGGATGCCGTAGAACGCAAAGCGTTCCCAGAACTCCGCCATGAACAGCATCCAGAGCGGCTTCGGATGCCCCATCAGCTGGTCGTAGTGGGGAAGTGCCCCCGTCGACGTGGTCGTTGCTGCACCGCTCATGCGGCCTCCCCCTAGTGGATTGGATAACCGGCGGCGCGCGACCGCCGGGGCCGCGACTGTGTCCCTTTTGTGAAGGGCCCGTCAATGCGGGCCCGGATCCGGGTGCCGGCCGCCCCGCCGCTCAGCCGCGCGCGGTGATGGACTCAAGCCCGTGGGCGCGTGGGCCGGTTTCGGCGCGCCACAGCAGGAAAGCGAAGAGCAATCCCAGCGACGACAGGGCGGTGTAGAACCACATGCCGCCGGCATAACCCGCGGGATTTTCAGGTCCCGCCTGGCCCCGGTCGTTGAGCAGGCCCACGACGAATGGGACGGCCGCCCAGCCGAGCTGCTGGCACACCGTCATCAGGGCATAGGCGGAACCCAGCCGGCGCTCCTCCACGATGTAGGCCACGCTGGGCCACATCACCGCGGGGATCAGTGAGAACACCGCCCCCAGAGCGACGATCACCAGCAGGAGCGTCAGCGGCACCTCGGGCCCCCAGAGGAAGGGCACCAGCTGGACCATCGGCCCGGCCGGCAGGTAGGTGACGGCGAGGAACAGTGGCAGCATCACCACCGAGCCGACGGCCATGAACAGCGAGCGCCGTCCCACCCGGTCCACCCACAGCCCGAACAGCGGCGTGAGGATGATCGCCGCGACCGGCAACATGCTGCTCAACAGGCCGGCGGTCTGCCGGTCCATGGCGTGCGCCTGTTGGAAGTAGTCGATCGCGAAACTGCGGAACGGAAACACGGTCGAGTAGAACACCACGCAGAGCGCGACGATGTACCAGTAGGACGGACTGAAGCGGTAGAGCTGGCTCACCTCGAGCTTGTCGGTGGCACCGGCCTGCCCCATGTCGAAGCGCTGTTCCGCGCGGCGCTCGAGCATGAAGTACAGGAACGCCGCACCGAGGCCCGCCGACATCACGCCGGTGGCCAGCCAGAGCGGGTCGTTCCAGTTCGCGTAGAGCGGCTCGGCGAACGAGGTTGACCAGTCCGTCGAGGCGGAACCGAGGCGCGAGATCGACAGGTTCAGGCCGAAAGCGAAACTCAGCTCTTTGCCCTTGAACCACTTCGCCAGCACGGCGGTCACGGCGACGATCAGCGGTTCGGCGCCCATGCCGAGCAGAAAGCGCCCGCCCAGGAGGCTGTTGAAGCCGGTCGCCGAGGCCGAAACCGCCGCGGCGACCACGCAGACCGCCGCGAAGACCACGATCGCGCGGCGGGCGCCGAAACGGTCGACGACGTAGCCACCGACCAGCAGCATTAGCAGGGCCGCGATGTTGTAAGCGGTGGACAGCTTGCCGATCTGCGCATAGGTGAAGCCCTCCTGCTCACGAAGCAGATCCACCACCGGGTTGAGCGCGTCGTAGACGTAGTAGTTGCCGAACATCGCCAAGCTGGCAAACAGCAGCGCCAGCCAGCGATAGGTCGGCGTGGGGCGCGGCAGGGAGGCGGGGTGGGTCATGCGAGGCGGGATCGACGTGAACGGGACCACGACTTTAGCCGTTCGGGCCGCGGTTAGGATTCTGAAGCCCCTACCGACACTCCTTCGCCCATGCGCCACGCCTTCCGCGTCCCCGACACCCTCGTGCTGCTGTTCCTGATGATGGTTCTCGCCCTCGTCGCCACCTGGGTGCTGCCGCAGGGCAGCTTCGAGACCGCGCCGAACGAACAGGGCCGGATGGTGGTGGTGCCCGGCACGTTCACCGCCGCCGAGGAGCGCGTGTGGCTGTCGCCGGTGGTGCTGTTCACCGCCATCCCGCGCTCGCTCGCGTTCGCGCAGGACATCATCTTCTTTCTGCTGATCGTCGGCGGCGCGATCGCCGTGCTGCGCGCCACCGGCATGATCGACGCCGTGCTCGGGCGGCTGTTCGCGCTGATCGGCCATTCGCCGGCGATGCTCATCGTGTTCGGCACCAGCGCCTTCGCCGCCGGCTCGGCCAGCCTCGGCGTGTCGACCGAGTACATCCCCTTCGCCCTCGTGCTGGTGTCGCTGTGCGTGGCGATGCGCATGGACGCGATGACGGCAATGGGCATCATGATCTGCGGCTACGCGGTCGGGTATGGCATCGCGTGGACGAACCCCTACACCGTGCTGGTGGCGCAGAACGTGGCCGGACTGCCGCCGACCTCGGGCTGGGAGTACCGGCTGCTGCTGTTCGTGCCCTTCGTCGCCGTCACCATCCACCACGTCTGGCGCTACGCCGCGAAGGTGAAGGCCGACCCCTCCGCCAGCCTGATGGCCGGCATCGAGGACGAGCGCCACCGCGCGATCGCCGACTACCCGCCGCTCGACGGCCGTCGCCTCGCGGTGTTCGGCATCACCGTGCTGGCGCTGGTGGCGATGGTCTGGGGCATCGCCGTGCACCGTTGGTACCTCACCGAGCTTGGCGCGATGTGGCTGGGCGTGGCCCTGCTGGCCGGGCTGGTCGGCGGGCTCGGCACCGAGGAGACGGCGAAGCGCTTCGGCAAGGGCGCGGCGGAGCTGGCGGTCGTGGCGCTGCTGGTCGGCTTCGCGCGCTCGATCGCGATGATCCTCGAGGACGGCCAGGTGCTGCACACCATCGTGCATGGCGCGTCGATCCCGCTGTCGAAGGTCGGCCCCGAGGCGTCCGCGGTTGGCATGCTGGTGATCCAGACGGTGATGAATTTCTTCATCCCGTCCGGCTCGGGCCAGGCCTTCGCGACGATGCCGATCATGGCGCCGCTCGCCGACGTGGTTGGCATCGAGCGCCAGGTCGCCGTGCTGGCCTTCCAGTTCGGCGACGGCTTCTCGAACATGATCGTGCCGACCAACGTGATCCTGATGGCCATCCTCGGCGTGGTCGGGATTCCCTACGACCGCTGGTTCCGCTTCGTCTGGCCGCTGATGGTCAAGCTGCTGGTGCTGGCGGCGATCGCGCTGGTCGCCGCCGTCACCTTCGGCTACCGGTGAATCAGCCCGCCGGCGGCGTGTAGACGTAGCTTGAGCCGATGCCGAGCGGCAGGCCCAGCGCCCAGAACAGCATCAGGAAGGCCGTCCACGTCACCATCAGCGTGATCGAGTACGGCAGCATCAGCGCGACCAGAGTGCCGATGCCGGTGCCCTTCACGTACTTGCGGCAGAACACCACGATCAGCGGGAAGTAGGGCAGCAGCGGCGTGATGATGTTCGTGGTGCTGTCGCCGACGCGGTAAGCGGCCTGCGTGAGGTCGGGCGAGACGCCGAGCTGCATCAGCATCGGCACCATGATCGAGCCGATCAGCGCCCACTTCGCCGAGGCCGAGCCGATCAGCAGGTTGACGCTGGCGGTCAGCAGGATGATGCCGCCGAGGGTGACGCCGAGCGGCAGTCCCATGTCGCGCAGCGCGTTCGCGCCCTTGATCGCCAGCAGCGCGCCGAGGTTCGACTGGCCGAAGGCGTAGATGAACTGCGCGCAGAAGAACGCCATCACGATGTAGTAGCCCATGCCCGACATGGCCTTGGCCATGCCCTGCACGACATCGCGGTGGTTCTTCACGGTGCCCGCGACGATGCCGTAGGCGATGCCCGGCAGCAGGAAGAACACGAAGATCAGCGCCACGATCGACTGCATCACCGGCGCATTGGCGACCATCAGGTGGCGGACACCGTCCGCGTCAGCGGGACCGCGCCAGGCCGATTCCGGCGAGACGAGGCTCAGCGCGAACAGGCCGATCGCAGCGAGCATCACCGCGAAGGCGACGCCGATGCCGCGCTTTTCGTGGGCCTGCAGTGGCTCCTGCGTCGGCAGCTCGGCCGGATCACCGTCGACGGCGGTGGCCTTCAGGCGCGGCTCGATGAAGAGGTCGGTGAGCGCCCAGCCGACGAGGATGATCAGCACCGACGACGCGGTGGTGAAGTAGAAGTTGTTGAGCGGGTTGACCGAGACCGACGGGTCGACGAGGTGCGCGGCGGTCTGGGTCAGGCCGGCGAGCAGCGGGTCGAGGCTGGACGGGATGCCCATCGTCGCGCTGAAGCCGCCGGACACGCCGGCGAACGCGGCGGCGATGCCGGCCAGCGGGTGGCGGCCGGCGGCATAGAAGATCACCGCGCCGAGCGGGATCACCAGCACGTAGCCGGCGTCGACGGCGATGTGGCTGAGGATGCCGACGGCGATCAGCGCCGGCGTGAGCAGCGCGCGCGGCGTCACCGACATCGCGCCGCGAAGCACCGCGTTGATGAAGCCGGTGTGCTCGGCGACGCCGAGGCCGAGCATCGCCACCAGCACCACACCAAGCGGCGGAAAGGTGGTGAAGGTCGTCACCATGGTCGCGAAGAAGGCGGCGAGGGAATCGCCGGCCAGCAGGTTCTTGATGGCGATCGGCTCGCCGGTGCGCGGGTCGAGCTCGCTGAAGGTCACGCCGGACAGCACCCAGCTCACGGCCCAGGCCGTGAACATCAGCAGCAGGAACAGCACGGCGGGGTCGGGCAGCTTGTTGCCGACGCGTTCGACGAGGTCAAGCGCGCGGGTGACGAGTCCGCGCGACGGCGCGGGCAGGGCGGTGTCGGTCATCCGGGAATCTCTGGCTTACAGCGGAGCGCTGATGCTAGCAGCGACGCGCTCAGCTCGCGCCTAGTGCGGTCCGCACGTCGAACAGTTCAGGGAAGAAGGTGAGGTCGAGGGCCTGTTTCAGGAAGCCGACCCCCGAGCTGCCGCCGGTGCCGCGCTTGTAGCCAATGATCCGCTCGACGGTCTTCAGATGGCGGAAGCGCCAGAGCTGGAAATTCACCTCGACATCCACCAGCGACTCGCACAGGTGGTAAGCGTCCCAGTGCTCGGCGGTGTCGGCATAGATGGCGGCGAACGTCGGCACGAGGTCCGGCCGGCGCACGTGCGGCAGGCGCACGTCGCGGGCGAGCAGGTCGGCGGGCACCGCGTGGCCGCGGCGAGCGAGGAAGCGCAGGGTCTCGTCGTAAAGACTGGGCGCGTCGTGGATGGCCGCCAGCGCCGCGTGGTCGGTAGGCTCGTGCGCGAACACGGCGAGCATGTCGGCGTTCTTGTTGCCAAGCAGAAACTCGATCATCCGGTACTGCAGCGACTGGAAGCCCGAGGACGGCCCAAGATGAGGGCGGATGCCCGCGTACTCGCTGGGCGTCAGGGTCTCGAGAACACTCCACTGCTCGGTGAGCTGCTTTTGCACGTGTTTGACCCGGGCGATGCCCTTCAGCGCGCGGTCCAGCCGGTCCTCGCGCAGGTGGGCGATGGCCGCCTGCAGCTCGGCGATGACCAGCTTCATCCACAGCTCCGAGGTCTGGTGCTGGACGATGAACAGCAGCTCGTCGTGATTGTCCGGCGCGCTGCGCGGTTGCTGGGCCGAGAGGAGAACGTCCAGCCGCAGGTAGCCCGAATAGCTCAGGCGGTCGCGGAGGTCGGTGGTGATGCCGGCCTCAAGGGGTCGGCCGGGGCCGGGGTGATCAGGCAGGGACAAGGGTGAGCCCGTGAAGACGCGGAATGGTCGCGATGCCGGGATTGTAGGCCCGTGGTCGCGGGCTTGGTCTGCCGCGAAATCGGCGTCAACAAAATGTCACGGGGAGCCGTAAACTGCTCGGCCCGCGTCGGTTTCCCGTCGCTCCTGCGTCCTGCCGAGACTTCTCCATGCGCACCCTTTCGCACGCCGCGAGCCTGCTCGCTCTCGTCCTTGCCGCCGCTGCCGGCCCAACGGCCGCGCAGGTCGTCGTCAGCCAGGTCTATGGGGCCGGCGGCAACGCCGGCGCCACGTTCAACAGGGACTTCGTCGAGCTGTTCAACCGCGGATCGACCCCGGCATCGCTGAGCGGTCTGACGGTGCAATACGCGAGCGCTACGGGCACGGGCAACTTCAGCGTCGGTGCGACGCTGCCGAACGTCTCGCTGCAGCCCGGCGGTTACTACCTGGTCGGGATGGCCAGCGGGCCGAACGGCGCAGCGCTTCCCACCGTCGACGTTTCGGGCACCTCGTCGATGGCGACGGCGGCCGGCAAGGTGGTGCTGGTTAACAGCTCTTCGGCGCTCGCGTGCAACGGCGGATCAACACCCTGCAGCGCCGCGCAGCTCGCGCTGATCGTCGACCTGGTCGGCTATGGCAGTGCGAACTTCTTTGAGGGATCGGCGGCCACGCCTGCACCGGGCACGACCCTCGCGGTGATCCGTGGCAGCGGCGGTTGCACCGACGCCAACCAGAACGGCAGTGACTTCGCGGCGGCGACGCCCGCCCCGCGGAACTCCGCGACGGCGGCGGCCCCTTGCGGTGGAAGCACGCCGACGCTATCGATCGCCGACGCCAGCGTGGCGGAAGGCAACTCGGGCACGACGACCCTGAGCTTCACCGCCAGCCTCAGCGCGCCCGCTGGCGCGGGCGGCGTGAGCTTCGACATCGCGACCGCCGACGGCACGGCCTCGGCGGGCAGCGACTACGTCGCACAGGCGCTCACCGGGCAGACGATTCCGGCCGGCAGCAGCACGTACACCTTCACCGTGACAGTGAACGGCGACGCGCTGAACGAAGCCGATGAGACCTTCCAGGTCAACGTCACCAACGTGGCCGGCGCCACGGTCGGCGATGGACAGGCCATCGGCACGATCAGCAACGATGACGCCGCCCCCCTGCCTGCCCTGACGATCGCCGACGCCAGCGTGGCGGAAGGCAACTCGGGCACGACGACCCTGAGCTTCACCGCCAGCCTGAGCGCGCCCGCGGGCCCGGGCGGCGTGACCTTCGATATCGCAACGGCCGATGGCACAGCGAGCGCCGGCAGCGACTACGTCGCGCAGGCGCTGACCGGCCAGACGATCCCCGCGGGCAGCAGCACGTACACCTTCACCGTGGCAGTGAACGGCGACGCGCTGAGCGAAGCCGACGAGACCCTCCTAGTCAACGTCACCAACGTGGCCGGCGCCACGGTCGCCGACGGCCAAGCCACCGGCACGATCGGCAACGATGACGCCGCCCCGCTACCCACCCTGACGATCGCCGACGTCAGCGTGGTCGAGGGCAATGCCGGCACCACGAACGCCCGCTTCACCGTCAGCCTGTCGAGCCCGGCGCCGGCCGGGGGCGTCACGTTCGACGTCGCCACGACCGACGGCACCGCGACCGCCGGCAGCGATTTCGTCGCGCTGGCCCTGACCGGACAAACCATCGCTGCGGGCGCAAGCAGCGCGCAGTTCGACGTCGTCATCAATGGCGACACCCTCGTCGAGCCAAACGAGACTTACACCGTTGCGCTCGCCAACGTCACCGGCGCCACGGTGGTCGACGGCAGCGCCACCGGCACCATCAGCAACGACGATGTCGCCACGGTCGCCATCCACGCCGTGCAAGGCAGCGGCTCGCAGTCGCCGCTCGTCGGCACCGACCTGACCGTCGAGGGCATCGTCACCGCGCGGAAGAACAACGGCTTCTTCGTGCAGAGCGCCGACGCCAATGCGGATGCCGATCCGAGCACGTCGGAGGGCATCTTCGTTTTCACCTCGACGACACCGCCGGCTGATGCCGCCGTCGGCAACCGCGTGCGCGTCTTCGGCCGCGTCGCCGAGTTCGCCTTCAGCAACACGGTGACGCGCTCGCTGCCGTCGACGCAGATCGCCGGCGCCACCGGCGTCACGCTGACGGTGACCCTGGTCGCAGCCAGCCAGTCGCTGCCGACGCCGATCGACCTGCAGGCGTCCGACCTCTCACCGACCAGCGCACGTGAGGCGATGGAGCGCTTCGAAGGCATGCGCGTGCGCGCGCCGTCGCTGGTCACCGTCGCGCCGACCAGTGCCAACGTCAACGAGCCAAACGCCACCGCCAGCGGCGGCAACGGCGTGTTCTTCGCGACGCTGGCCGGCGTGCCGCGCCCGCTGCGCGAGCCGGGACTCGATCCGGATGAAGTGGTCGCGACGACCGCCGCCGGCACGATCCCGCGCTTTGACAACAACCCCGAGATGATCAGCATCGACAGCGACGGCCAGGTCGGTGCGGCCAACGTGCGTGTCGACACGGGCGCGCCGATCAACAACCTCGTCGGCGTGATCGAGTTCGCCTTCAACTATTACTCGCTGCTGCCCGACCCGGGCCAGCTCGCGGTCGATGGCGGTGGCTTCCTGGTCGGCGGTCGTGCGCCGGCGCCAGTCGCCGCGGGCGGTGCCGAGGAGATCACCGTCGGCGGCTTCAACCTGCTGCGCTTCTTCGATACGGTCAACGACCCCGGCATCAGCGAGCCGGTGCTGACCGCAACAGCGCTGAATAAGCGGCTGGGCCACACGGCCGAAGCGATCTGCCGCTACGTGCAGCTTCCGGACGTGCTCGGCGTGGTCGAGGTCGAGAACCTGGGCGTGCTGACCCAGCTCGCCAACCAGATCAACGCCTTCGGCACGGCAGGCACCAACGGCTGCGCGCGCAACCCGCAGTACGTCGCCTCCCTCGTGGAAGGCACCGACGTCGGCGGCATCGACGTCGGCTTCCTCGTCAGCACCCGCGAGGTGCGCAGCGGCGTGCCGCGCGTCGCTGTCGTCGAAGTGACCCAGCTCGGCGCAGCCGCGGTGCTCAACAACCCCGACGGCAGCACCGACCTGCTGAACGACCGCCCGCCGCTGCTGCTGCGCGCGACGTTCAACCACCCGGACGGCGGCAGCGAGCCGCTGAGCATCTACATCAACCACATGCGCTCGCTCAGCGGCGTCAGCGACACCGCGGCCGGCCAGAACGGCTGGCCCTCGGCCGGTGCGCGCGTGCGCGCCAAGCGCGGCGCGCAGGCGCAGTTCCTGGCCCAACTGGTCCACGACCGCCAGGTCGCCGATCCACTTGAGCGCATCGTGCTGCTCGGCGACTTCAACGTCTTCGAGTTCAACGACGGCCTCGTCGACGGCATGGGCATCATCACCGGCCGCACCGTGCCGGCCGACCAGGTGCTGCTGCCGCTGACCAGCCCGCTGGCGACACCGCTGACAGTGATGACGCCGCTGTCGCCGCGCAACGAGCAGTACTCGTTCGCCTTCGACGGCAACGCGCAGTCGCTCGACCACGCCATCGTCAACCAGCAGGTCTTCGATCGCCTGCGCGACGTGCGCACCGAGCACGCGCGCATCAACGCCGACTTCGCCGAGTTCCGCTTCGGCACCGGCCCGCTGCGCACCTCCGACCACGACCCGGTCGTGCTGTACATGCGCGTCCCGGCTTTCCGCAGCGTCGACCTCGGCGTCGACGCGGCCGCCGTCGCGGCCAGCATCGCCGCCGGCGGCAGCGCGCAGTTCACCGTCGACGTCGCCAACCCGGGCGCCAGCGCGTCGGACGGCGCGACGCTGCGCCTCGTCCTCGACCGCGCCCTGCCCGGCACCAGCGTGATCGCGCCGGCCGGCTGGACCTGCGCGGCGCCAGTGGTGGGGGCGTCCAGCACCACCATCGACTGCAGCGCCACGGCGGTCGCGGCAGCCAGCAGCGCACGCTTCACCCTCGACGCGCCGACCGCCGCCAGCATCGGACGGGTGACGATCGCGCTCGCCGCGACGCTGACCGGCAGCAACACCGACGCCGTCGTCGCCAACAATGCGGACAGCGCCAGCGTCGTGGTGACCAGCAACGCCGCGCCGGTGTTCACCGGCACGCCGACGATCAGCGGCCTCGCGAGTGTCGGCACCACGCTCAGCGTGATCGACGCCGGCACCAGTGACGCCGATGGCGATACCGTGACGCTGGCCTACGAGTGGCTGCGCGACGGCACGCCGATCAGCGGCGCCACCGGGGCGACCTACGTCGTCACCAATGCCGACCGCGGCACCGCGATCAGCGCCCGCCTCACCGCCTCGGACGGCACGGCGCAGACCGTCGCGACAACCGCCGCAGTGGTCGCTCCCGGCAACCGGGCGCCAGTGGCCAACGACGACAGCTACAGCCTGCCCGTCGACGGCGTGCTTGAGTTTGGTGCCCCTGGCGTGCTCGGCAATGACAGCGATGCCGACGGCGATGCCTTGTCTGCGGCCCTGGTCAGTGCGCCGGCTTCGGGTACGGCCACGTTGGGTACGGATGGCGCGCTGCGCTATCAGCCGAACGCCGGTTTCGTCGGTGACGACATTCTGACCTACAGCGCTTGTGACACCACCGGGGCCTGCGCCACCGCGACGGTGCGGATCGTCGTCAGCGCCAATCCGACGACCTTCGGTACCCGCGACGACCGCTTCGTCATCGCGGAAAACGCCCCGGGCCTGCACCTTGATGTCGTCGCCAACGACGTCATCGACGCCGCGCGCCGCGCCTCGGGACGGCTGCAGTTGGTGCAGCAGGCGAGCTTTGGTGTTGCGACGATCGATGACGCCGGAACGCCCACCGATGCCAGCGACGACCGCGTGCGTTACGTCCCGAACGCCGACCGGAGCGGCGAGGACTTGCTGTCGTACCGCCTCTGCGAAGGCGGCGCCAGCAGCCGCTGCAGCGAGGCGCTCGTGCAGATCGTCGTGCGTCCGCTGGTGGACGCGCGGACGCGGCTTGAAATCGCCGGGAACGGTGGATTCCGTGACCTTGTTGTCGACACCTACCGTGCGATGAGCGACGCCCGTCTGACGGCGACGCCACTGGTCGCGCCGCGCGTCGATGAGGTGGTGCTCGATATCGACGCCAGCCCCGAAAACCCGTGGGATGCCGGCGGCCGCCAGACCGTGCTCGGCACGCTGCCGGTTGGCAGCGAGTGGCGCGTACTGGTCGACGCCCGCTCGATCTCCGGCGGCAGCGTCGATCTGTATGCCGGCTTCGACCTGGACGGCGATGGCCTGCCGAGCCGTGGCGAGTTGCGCTGCACGTCGGCAATGTCGATGGCGGCGGAACGCTGCGAGCTGACGGTGGCCCCCGCTGCGACATCCCCGGTTCGCTACTGGGTGATGGCGCACAACACCGGGGCCGCCGGGCACACCGTGCGCAGCGAACGCTTCGAGGTGCCGCTGATCGGCGGCGACGGCACGCTGATGGCGACGGGGCCGGCCAACGCCGCGCGCCTCGCGCCGTGGCCGCTGCGCCTGGCCTGGAACGACCCGAGCCTGCTCGACGGCGAGAGCCGTGCCGGCTACGTCGCGCTGCGCAGCGCCGAGGGCAGCGTACCGGCTTGGATGCCGGTTCGCCTCGACCGTCGCGGTGGCGACGCCGCGCCGCTGCCGCTGGCGCCGGGACGCGCGCAAGCGCTGCGCCTCGCTTCCGGCGAGCGCCAGGGCCGCGTGTTCATCGACGTGCCTCCGGGCCAGACGCGCCTGACGCTGACCGTCGACACCGACAGCCGCGTCGACCTGGCCGTGCTGCGCGGACCGTCGGCGCTGGGACAGGGCGCGCCGCCCACCATCCCGGTGGGATCGCGGAACGTCATCGTGCGCTCGGAGACGCTGGTCGCCGGGCAGCGCGTGCTCGAGTTCGACGCGCCGCCGGCGGGCCGCTGGACGGTCGAGCTGACCAACGCATCGACCGGGCCCGCCTCGCTGCGCGTGTTGGCTGCGCTGGCCGGTACCGCACCGGTGGTCCGCCCGGGCAGCTTCTTCAACGCATCGCGCAGCGGCCACGGGCTGTTCGTGTATCCCGCTGGCAGCGCCTGGGCCGGCCTCTGGTACACCTACCTCCAGGACGGCACACCGACGTGGTACTACCTGCAAGATCCGGCCCCGTCGAGCACCGGCGTATGGCGTAGCCGTCTGTACCGCAGCGCGTGGAACGGCAGCCGCAACACGCTGACCGAAGTCGGCAGCATCGTGCTGACGCCGTCGGCCAACGACGCGTTCACGTTCACGCACACGGTCGACGGCGAAACCGGCAGCGAGCCGATGGCCGCTCTCGGCCGCGGCTGCCCGACGCTCGGTGCTGCGCCGCTGGACGCCAGCGGGCTGTGGTTCAACCCGGCCCGTGCCGGCAGCGGTTATGCCGTTCAGCTCTTCCCGAACTACGAGTTCCTCTCGGTGTTCGGCTACGACGGCCGCGGCGTG
>JBOFQO010000279.1:0-11104 GCA_051660925.1 Silanimonas sp.
GATGAGCCAACCCACCGACGCCAACACCGGCCCCGCCACCACCGCTTGGGAAGGCCGCTGGCTGCGCATCCGCACCCGCGGCACCTGGGAGTACGCCGAGCGCACCCACGCCGACGGCAAGGCGGTGATCATCGTCGCGGTCACGCCCGACCGGAAGCTGCTGTTCGTCGAGCAATTCCGCGTACCGCTGCAGCAGCGCACCATCGAGATGCCCGCCGGCCTCGTCGGCGACAACCTCGGCGAGGACACGCTGGAATCCGCCGCCGCACGCGAGCTGCTCGAGGAAACCGGCTGGCAGGCGGCGCACGTCGAGGTGCTGATGGAAGGCCCGACCAGCTCGGGCATGAGCAGCGAGACCATCGCCTTCTGCCGCGCGACCGGCCTCACCCGCGTGCATGCCGGCGGCGGGGACGAGAGCGAGGACATCACCGTGCACGAGGTCCCCGTCGACGACGCCCCGCGCTGGCTGACGCAGAAGATGGCCGAGGGCTACGCGATGGACCCGAAGCTGTGGGCCGGGCTGTGGTTCGTTGGGCGGAATCCGGATGGTTCGGATGCGCAGACGTGAGCCAAGAACTGACGATCTGGTCGACGCTGGTCGGCGCGGTCCTGTTCTACTGCCCTTCGATCCTCGCGCTTCCGTCGCTGGTCGTGCTGCGCTTTGCCATCGGACGTGACCCGACACCCAAGCTGCATCGCAGCGGCATCGCCTGCCACCTGCTCGCAATTCTTGGCGTCGCCGGGTGGTTGGTCGTCGCCGATCAAACCAGCGACGAGGGCTTCGCCATCATCGGCCAAGGCCTGGTGGCTCTGTTCGTGCTCATGCCGCTGAACTGGCTGATGGCCGGCCTCGGCACGCTGCTCATGTTGCTGGCCTTGCGTCGGCCGAGAGCGCAGGTTCCCCACCCGCTGCCCTAGCGATAGCTGTCCGTCGCCTCGACCAGCGCGCTCGCGATCTCCGGCTCGAACGCGGAGTGTCCCGACGTCGGGGCGATGACCAGCTTCGCCTCGGGCCACGCGGACTTCAGGTCCCAGGCGTTCTGCACCGGGCAGACCACGTCGTAGCGGCCGTGCACGATGGTGCCGGGGAGGTGGCGGATGCGCTGCGCGTCGCGCAGCAGCTGGTCGTCGTGCTCGAAGAAGCCGCCGTTGACGAAGTAGTGCGCTTCGATGCGCGCGAAGGCCAACGCGAAGGCCTCCTCCTCGTGGCCGCTCATGAAGTCCGGGTCCTGGCGCAGGAAGCTGGTCGCGGCCTCCCACACGCTCCAGCGCCGCGCGGCGGCGAGGCGCAGGGCCGGGTCCTCGTGGGTGAGGCGGCGGTGGTAGGCGGAAATCAGGTCGCCGTGTTCGACCGCGGGAATCCCAGCGAGGTACTGCTGCCAAGCGTCCGGGAACAGGCGTGACGCACCTTCCTGGTAGAACCACTCGAGCTCCCAGCGCCGCAGCATGAAGATGCCGCGCAGCACCAGCTCGGTGACCCGCTCCGGGTGGGTTTCGGCGTAGGCCAGAGCGAGCGTCGAACCCCAGCTGCCGCCGAACACCTGCCAGCGCTCGATGCCGAGGTGCGCACGAAGCTTCTCGATGTCGCCGACCAGGGCCTGTGTCGTGTTGTCGACGAGATCAGCGTGCGGCGTCGAGCGGCCGGCGCCGCGCTGGTCGAACAACACGATGCGGTAGCGCTTCGGATCGTGGAAGCGGCGCATCTTCGGGCCGCAGCCGGCGCCGGGGCCGCCGTGGAGCAGAACGACGGGTTTTCCCTGGGGGTTCCCGCACTGTTCGTAGTACAGGCGATGGCGGGCATCGACCTGCAGGGTGCCGGTGTCGAAGGGCTCGATGTCGGG
The DNA here is from genome assembly GCA_051660925.1 of Silanimonas sp. Lineage (GTDB taxonomy): Bacteria > Pseudomonadota > Gammaproteobacteria > Xanthomonadales > Xanthomonadaceae > Silanimonas. The sequence goes on from JBOFQO010000279.1 coordinate 1,842, forward strand.
GTAGAGGGCGGCCATGCGGGGCTCCGGTTCGGGACCGGAAGGATAAAGGCTGCGGCCGGCGGGGCCGTGCTTGCACTGTCATGCAGGGCGGGTATGCTCGGCCGTCAATGGAGCCCGCCACGCCGCATCAGGCCGTTGTGCTGGCCAGGGTCGAGAGCACCCCGGCACGGGCTTCTGCCCCCCAGCGTTTCCCGATGGGCCCCGCGCCCCGTCTCCTCAGCCTCGACGCCCACGGCCGCATCCTCAACTGGATGACCTGGCAGGACGCGGCGTGCCTCTATGCGCGCGGCGCGGTGGCCTGGACGCTCGGCGACCCCTGCCTGCAGGTGCGCGGCGGCGTGAATCGCTGGACCGGCCGCCAGAGCGTCCTCGACATCGCGCCGATCATCGCCGCCAAGGGCCACGCCAACGCACGCGTGCCGGAGCCGACACCGGCCCTGACGAATGCGGCCCTGTTCGCGCGCGACCAGTGGATTTGCCTGTACTGCGGCTGCGACGGCCGCCGCCTGCCGCTGACGCGCGACCACGTGGTGCCGACCTCGAAGGGCGGCCGCGACGTTTGGGAGAACGTGGTCTCGGCCTGCATCCACTGCAATTCGAAGAAGGGCGGCCGCACACCGCAGCAGGCCGGCATGCCGCTGCTGGCGGTGCCGTTCCGGCCGAGCTGGGTGGAGCACCTGATCCTCTCGAACCGGCACATCCTGGCCGACCAGATGGCCTTCCTGACCGCGCACCTGCCGAAGCGGGCGCGGCCGCAGGGCTGAGCCTCCGCCGCACCGCGTCACGGCGCGTGATGCAGCGCACAGCCTGACACGCCGACACGTTTGCGGGTTTGACCCCCGTCGGGGGCGTTCCGATACTCGGGCGATCCTTTCAGAACAGCGACGCCCCCATGCCCCGACTGAGCTTTTCCGGCTTCGACCGTGCCGATGAGGCCAAGGCGCGCGCGCTGTTTGAGAGCCTGCGGCTGGGCGACTGGTCGCTGTCGGATGAGGCCGGCGCCGACGCCGTGCTGATCGACCTTGATTCGATGTACGGGCAGATGGCGTGGATGAAGGGCCTCGACGTCGGCAAGGTGTCGATCGGTTTGACCCACGCCCTGCGCGCCGACACCGCCTATCGCCTCGATGCGCCGCTGGCGGCGGACACCTTCCGCGCGGTGTTGAACGAGGTGGCCGAAGCCCTGCGTGCCGCCGGCCGCGCAACCCCCGCGGCGCCCGACCGTTCGCCCACGCCGCGGACCACCGCCGAAGCCCCGGTCCTGCCCGTCGCCGCACCGGCGCCGGTGCCGGCCCCGACGCCCGTGTCCACCACCCGCGACGCACCGGCGATCAGCGCGCCGATGTCGGCCACCCGGCTGGCCGCGCGCATCGCCCGGGCGACCGGACCGTTCACCGTGCAGTTCGCCGACCTGCCGCGCGTCGTGATCGACCCGACCACGCAGCAGTTCGCGCCCGGGAAATCGCTGAAGGCGCTGCTCGGCTACGCCACCGCTGAACTGCCTGCCGACGCCGTCGAGGCACTCAACGCTGAAACGGCTGCCACCGCGCTGCGACAGGCTGGAGACCTGCAGCCGCTGTCGCGCCTGAACTGGCTGCTGGCCCTGGGCGGCGGCGAGGGCCGCGTGGTGACCCACGCGCCCGGCACGCGCTTCCAGCTCGGTAAATGGCCACAGGCGGAGCGCGAGTTCCCGAAACACTTCCGCATCGCCACCGTGATGCTGAAGTCGCCGGCGACCGTGAGCGAGATCGCCACGGCGTCGGGCGCCAGCGAGGCCGAGGTCGCCGACTACGTCAATGCGGCGCTCGCCGTGGGCCACGCCAGCGCCGCCTGCGCCGGGGTGCCGCCACGGCGGGCCTGAATCCCGCCCCACCGTCGGCTTGCCCCCCCTCCCCCCGCGGGCGGACAATTCGCACCCGTTTCGCGCCGATTCCCCATGGACGCCCAGCGCTACCCGCGCCTTTCCCGCATCACACTGCCCGCCGACCTGCGCCAGTTCCCCGAATCGGAACTGCCCGCCGTCGCCGACGAGCTGCGCGCGTACCTGATCGAATCGGTCGGCCAGAGCGGCGGCCATTTCGGGGCCGGCCTCGGCGTCATCGAGCTGACCGTCGCCCTGCACTGGCTGTACGACACGCCGAACGACCGCCTCGTCTGGGACGTCGGCCACCAGACCTACCCGCACAAGATCCTCACCGGTCGCGGCGCGCGCATCACCTCGGTGAAGAAGAAGGGCGGCGTCGCCCCCTTCCCGAAGCGCTGCGAGAGCGAGTACGACACGTTCGGCGTCGGCCACAGCTCGACGAGCATCTCCGCCGCACTCGGCATGGCCACGGCGCTGCAGCGGGCCGGCGACCCGCGCAAAGTCGTCGCGGTGATCGGCGATGGCGCGATGACCGCCGGCATGGCCTACGAAGCGCTGAACCACGCCGGCGGCATGGACCCGGAGCCCGACGTGCTGGTCGTGCTCAACGACAACCGCATGTCGATCTCCGAGAACGTCGGTGGTTTGACCAAGATGTTGGGGAAGATGCTGTCGTCGAACACGCTGAACGCCGTGCGCGAAGGCGGCAAGCGGATCCTCGGTGACAAGCGAAAGAGCCCGGCGGCGCGCTTCATGAAGCGCTGGGAAGAGCACGCCAAGGGCATGTTCGTGCCCTCGACGCTGTTCGAAGAGATGGGCTTCCACTACACCGGCCCGATCGACGGCCACGACCTGCCGGCGATGCTGCAGGCGATGAAGCTGCTGAAGGGCCGCAAGGGCCCGCAGCTGCTGCACGTCATCACCACCAAGGGCAAGGGCTACGAGCGCGCGGAAGGCGACCAGATCGGCTACCACGCCGTCTCGCCGTTCGATCCGGAGTTCGGCGTCGTCAGTAAGGGCGGCGCCAAGAAGCCGACCTACACCGATGTCTTCAGCGACTGGCTGTGCGACGCCGCCGCGGCCGAACCCAAGCTGCTCGGCATCACCCCGGCGATGCGCGAAGGCTCGGGCCTGGTGCGCTTCAGCAAGGAGTATCCGGAACGTTACTTCGACGTCGCCATCGCCGAGCAGCACGCCGTCACGCTTGCGGCCGGCATGGCCTGCGAGGGCGCGAAGCCGGTGGTCGCGATCTACTCGACCTTCCTGCAACGCGGCTACGACCAGCTCGTGCATGACGTCGCCGTGCAGGACCTCGACGTGCTGTTCGCGATCGACCGCGGCGGCGTGGTTGGCCCGGACGGCGCCACGCACGCCGGCAATCTCGATCTGTCCTTCCTGCGCTGCGTGCCGAACATGGTGGTGATGGCCCCAGCCGACGAAGCCGAATGCCGCGCCATGCTGACCACCGGCCTGCGCTTCGACGGCCCGGCCGCGGTGCGCTACCCGCGCGGCAGCGGCCCCGGCGTGGCGATCCCGGCCACGCTCGACACGCTGCCGATCGGCAAGGCCGAGGTGCGCCGCCGCGGCAAGGGGGTCGCTCTGTTGGCCTTCGGCGCGCTGGTGCCGGCCGCCGAGCAGGTCGGCGCTGAGCTCGGCCTGACCGTCGTCAACATGCGCTTCGTGAAGCCGCTCGACCGCGAGCTGCTGCTGGAACTCGCCGCGACGCACGAGGGCTTCGTCACGCTCGAAGACAACGTCGTGATGGGCGGTGCCGGTTCGGCCGTGCTCGAGCTGTTCGCCGCCGAGGGCGTGCTCAAACCCACCCTGCTGCTCGGCCTGCCCGACCGCTTCCAGGACCACGCCGCGCGCGAGGAGCTGCTCGCCGAAGCCGGCCTGGACGCGGCCTCGATCCGCGCCGCCGTGCTGAAGCGCTGGCCGCAGCTCGCAGTGGCCGCGACGCCAGAGCTGAAAGCCGCGGGCTGATGGGCGCGCCGTCGGCTGACTTTCGTCAGTGACGGCCCGGCCCGGGACTTGGCACAGTGTCTTCATGCCCGGCGCCGCATGCTGCGCGCGCCTTGACTTGGAGCCCCCATGAGCCGACCGGAAGACCAACTGCGCGACCTGCGCATCGACCGCCGTCCCGGCGCCGCGCGCCCGAAATCCAAGCGCAAGTGGATCGTGCTCGGGGCGATCGTCGCCGTGATCGTCGGCCTCGTGGTGGTGATGTCGGGCCGCCCGACGTCGGTGGAAACGGCCACGGCGCGCAGCGCCGCCGAGTCCGGCCCGCCCACCCTGCTCGACGCCTCGGGCTTCGTCACCGCGCGGCGCATCGCCACCGTGTCGTCAAAGGTGACCGGCCGCGTCGCCGAGGTGCTGATCGAGGAAGGCATGAAGGTCGAGGCCGGCCAGCTGCTCGCGCGCCTCGACGCCACCGACGCCGCCGCTCAACTTGAGCTCGCGACCGCGCAGCAGGCCTCAAGCGAATCGCAGCTCGCCGAGGCGCGCACCCAGCTCGCGCTCGCCGAAACGACGCTGAAGCGCCAGCAGGAACTGATCGGCCGCCAGCTGGTCGCGCAGTCGGCGTTCGACCAGGCCAAGGCCGACCGCGACGCCCGCGCCGCGCGTCTGGCCAGCCTGCAGAAGGCCGTCGAGGTCGCACGCGACCAGCGTGCGCTGACCGCCATCGGCGTCGAGAACACCGAGATCCGCGCGCCCTTCGCCGGCGTGATCGTCGCCAAGGCCGCGCAGCCGGGCGAGATGATCTCGCCGGTCTCGGCCGGCGGCGGTTTCACGCGCACCGGCATCGGCACGCTGGTCGACATGGACTCGCTGGAAGTGAACGTCGACGTCAACGAGGCCTTCATCGGCCGCGTGCAGCCGAAGATGCCGGTCAACGCCGTGCTCAACGCCTACCCGGACTGGTCGATCCCCGGCAGCGTCATCGCCATCGTGCCGACCGCCGACCGCACCAAAGCGACGGTGAAGGTGCGTATCGCGCTCGACAGCAAGGACCCACGCATCGTCCCCGACATGGGCGTGCGCGTGAGCTTCCTCGCGCCCGTCGATGCCGACGCGCCGAAGCCCACCGGCGCTTTCGTGCCGGAGGCCGCGATCGTGCAGCCGGCGCCGGCCGCCGAGGGTGAGGAGCCCGCGCGTCCGGCGCTGTTCGTCGTCGAGGACGGCGTCGCGAAGCGGGTGGAAGTCACGCTCGGCGAGGAAGCCAACGCGGAGCGCCACGTCACCGCCGGATTGAGCGGCGGCGAGACCGTCATCGTCGCGCCACCCAAAGGCCTGGCCGACGGCGCGCGGGTCGCGGTGAAGGCGCCGCCGGCGAGCGGCGGCTGAGGCGGACGCCCGCATGAGCCGCGCCAACCCCATCGTCGAGATCCGCGACCTCACCAAGACCTACGTGCGCGGCAAGCAGCGCGTCGAGGTGCTGCACGGCATCCAGCTCGACATCCCCGAGGGCGATTTCGTCGCGCTGATGGGGCCGTCGGGTTCGGGCAAGACCACCCTGCTGAACCTGATCGGCGGTATCGATTCGCCCACCTCCGGCCTGCTGAAGGTCGGCGGCCAGCGTATCGACGACTACGGCGCCGATGAGCTGGCGAAGTGGCGCGCCGAGACGGTGGGCTTCATCTTCCAGAGCTACAACCTGATGCCGGTGCTCACCGCGCAGAAGAACGTCGAGCTGCCCCTGCTGCTCACCGAGATGGGTGCGGGCGAACGTGCCAAGCGCGCGCGACTCGCGCTGGAGCTGGTGGGCATCGGCGAGCGCGCCGGCCACAAGCCGAACGAACTCTCCGGCGGCCAGCAGCAGCGCGTGGCGATCGCCCGCGCGCTGGTCAGCGACCCGACCCTGCTGATCTGCGACGAGCCCACCGGCGACCTCGATCGCAAGACCGCCGATGAAGTGTTGCGCCTGCTGCAGCGCCTGAACTCGGAGTTCGGCAAGACCATCATCATGGTCACCCACGACCCGAAGGCCGCTGAGTACGCGCGGCGTACCGTGCACTTGGACAAAGGCGCCTTGGTGCAGGAGGCCGCGCACTAGCGCGGACGACGATGCTCAAGTACGTCGGCCTGGTGCTCTCCGGCCTCACCCGCAAGAAGTTGCGCACCACGCTGACCTTCCTGTCGCTGGCCGCGGCGTTCACGCTGCTCGGGCTGCTGCAGGCGGTGAACTCGCTGTTCTCGGGCGCGGCGGACTTCCTCGGCGCGGACCGCCTGATCACGCAGGCGAGCACCAGCTTCACGCAGGCCCTGCCGATGCGCCTGATGCCGCAGATCGAAGCCGTCCCCGGCGTCACGGCGGTCAGCCATTCACAGTTCTTCGGCGGGCAGTACGGCGAAGGCCGTAGCTTCTTCCCGCAGTTCGCGGTGAACCCCCTGCGCCTGCGCCAGACCTACCCCGAGTGGGTGATGGAGGAGGATGCGTGGCGAAACTTCACGTCGACGCAGGACGGCGCGATCGCCGGCCGGCTGCTCGCCGAGCAGAACGGCTGGAAGGTGGGTGACGTCATCCCGCTCAACAGCTTCATCTGGACCAAGGCCGACGGCACGCGGCTGTGGGAGTGGCGACTGGTCGGCATCTTCGACGGCAAGGACGCCGAGTGGCAGAAGCGCGCCAACCTGATGTACCTCAACTACGGCCAGTTCGACGAGGGCCGAGTGCCGCAGGCGCGCGGCCTCGCCGGCGTGTTCGCGGTGAAGATCGACAACCCCGCGAACACCGAACGCATCGCCAGCACCATCGACGCGAAGTTCGCCAACTCCTCTGACGAAACCAAGACGCAGAGCGAGCAGGAATTCCAGCTCGGCTTCATCCGCCAGCTCGGCGACATCGGCCTGATCGTCAACCTGATCACCGGCGCGGTGTTCTTCTCGATCCTGTTCCTCACCGGCGTGGCGATGTCGCAGGCGGTGCGCGAGCGCATTCCGGAACTCGCGGTGTTGAAGTGCCTGGGCTTCAAGGACCGTCAGGTGATGTGGTTGGTGCTGGCCGAGAGCTTCGCGCTATGCGTGCTCGGCGCGCTGGCGGGCATGCTGTTCGCGAGCTTCGTCATGCAGTTCCTGCCACCGGAGTTCCCGATCACCGCCGACGGTTTCGTCTGGGGCGTGGCCGGCGTCAGCGTGCTGGTACTGACCCTGCTGGTCGGCCTGCCGCCGGCACTCACCGCGCAGCGCCTGAAGATCGTCGATGCGCTGGCCGGCCGGGCCGGTGACTCGCCGCTCGAACTCGCGTTGCGCAAAGCCATCGAGTGGCCGGCGATGGGTTGGCGTTGGGTGATGGGCCGCCCCGTTCGCCCGGTGGAGGCCGATGCATGAGCACGTGGACGCAAGTGCGCGAAATCACCCTGATGAACCTGCGATCGATCCCGGACCGCCTCGGGCCCTCGCTGGTCATCGTGGTCGGCATCGCCGGCGTCGTCGGCGTGCTGGTCGCGCTGCTGTCGATGTCCTCGGGCCTCGACGAGACGCTCGGCAGTGGCGGCCGCACGGACCAAGTGGTCATCACCCGCGGCGGCAGCAACGGCGAACTGGCGAGCTTCCTCGCCGTTGGCTCGGCGACGTTGCTGAAGCAGGATCCTGGCATCGCCCGCGCCGACGACGGCACGCCGCTCGCGAGCGGCGAGCTGATCGTCATCACCGAGGTGCCGCGCCCCGGGCAGCGCACCGGCGCGAACGTGACCCTGCGCGGCGTCGAGCCCGTGGGCCTGAACCTGCGCGACGGCTTCCGCATCGTGCGCGGGCGGCTGTTCCGCCCCGGCGTGCAGGAACTGGTCGTCGGTGCCGGCGCCGCCGCGCAATTCACTGGGCTCGAGGTGGGGCGCACGCTGCGCTTCCGCGGGTCGACCTGGACGGTGGTCGGCCACTTCGAGAGCGGCGGCAAGTACGACAGCGAGCTGTGGAGCGACCTCGGCACCGTGCAGAGCGCGTGGCGCCGAAGCGGCGTGTCATCGGTGCTCGCGCAGCTGAAGTCACCGGCCGTGCTCGCGTCGATGGCGAAGCGCCTGAAGGAAGACCCGCAGCTCGACGTCGAGGTGAAGACGCAGCTCGATTTCTACCAGGGCCAGAGCGGCCAGCTCACTGCGACGATCGGCATCCTCGCGGGCGTGGTGGCCGTGATCATGGCCTTTGGAGCGACCTTCGGCGCGCTGAACACCATGTACTCCGCCGTCTCAGCGCGCACCCGCGAGATCGGCACCCTGCGCGCGCTCGGGTTCGGCGCCGCACCGGTGGTCGCGTCGGTAATGGCCGAAGCGCTGCTGCTCAGCGCCTCCGGCGGCGCGCTCGGGGCACTCGTCGCCTACCTCGTGTTCAATGGATACGCGGTGTCCACGCTGGGCGGCGGGTTCACGCAGGTGGCGTTCCAGTTCGCGGTGACGCCGATGCTGGTCGCGATCGGGCTAGGCCTCGCGGTGGGCATCGGCTTCATCGGTGGCCTCGCGCCGGCGATCCGCGCGGCGCGCATCCCGGTGACGTCGGCACTGCGCGAGTAATCGCACGCCCATCGTCGCCGCCTGCGCTCAGGCCGGCAGGGTCACTCGCGCGATCAGTCCGCCTTCGATCGCATTGCGCAGGGTGATGTGGCCGCCGTGCGACTCGACACCGCGCTTGGCAATGGCCAGCCCGAGGCCAACGCCGCCGGTCTCGCGGCTGCGCGAACGCTCGACACGGAAGAAGGGCTCGAAGGCGCGGGCGAGGTCAGCGTCGGCCATGCCCGGGCCCTCATCGCGCACGTCAACCACGACGGTCGCGCCGTCGATGCGCGCGCTCACCGTCGCGGCTCGACCGTGGGTCGCGGCGTTGCCGATCAGGTTATCGAACACGCGCTTGAGCAGGGTGGCATCGCCGTCGAGGACCATGGTGCCGCCGTCGTCGGCGGTGAACACCGCGCGGTGCCCGCGATCGGCCCAGTCGTCGCAGACGCTTTGCAGCAGCGAGACGAGGTCGACGCGATCGCGGCGCGCCGGCGTCGAGGCGCTGCGCACGAAGTCCATGGCCGTGCCGATCATCCCGTTCATCTCGGCGATCTCGGCGTCGACGCGCTCGCGCTTCGCCAAGGGCTCGGCCGCAAGCAGGAAGGCCAGCCGCGCCAGCGGCGTGCGCAGATCGTGTGCGATCGCCGCCAGCATCTGCTCGCGATCCTGGAGGTCGGCACGGAGGCGCGCCTGCATGTGGTTCATGGCCTGCGCCACCTGCCGGACTTCGACGGGCCCCTCGACGGCGACCTCCTCGCCGGAGCCGGCGCCGATCCGACGCGCCGCGTCGCCCAGCGCCATGATCGGCCGCGACAGGCGGCGGCTGCCCCACCACGCCAGCGGCGTGATCAGCAGCAGCGCCGTGCCGATGCCCTTGGCCATGCTGTATTGCCACGGCGGCTCGGACGGCGTGC
>JBOFQO010000280.1:0-4804 GCA_051660925.1 Silanimonas sp.
ACGGCCCCGTGTCCGTCGCGAACGTCCTCTGCCGGACCGACGTCGCGGAGCGCCCCGTCGTCGAGCACTACAGCGCCTGGTCCGTGGCCTACGTACAGGCCGGCGGCTTCACCTGCCGGTGTCGCGGAAAGCAGTTCGAACTGATGACGGGCTCGGTGCTGCTGGGACGCCCGGGCGACGAGTACGTGTGCACCCACGACCAGCACGTCGGCGGCGACGAGTGCCTCGCCTTCCACATCACGCCGGCCATGGTCGACGAGATCGGCGGCAGCCAAGGCCCTTGGGCCTCGGGCGCCCTCCCGCCGATCGCGGAACTCGTCGCCCTGGGCGAGCTGGCGCGCAGCGCGGCGCGACGTCTGTCCGGTCCACGCGTCGATGAGGTCGGGATGGCCCTCGCGTCGAAGGTGACCGCGCTGGCCACGGGACGCCGCCGGCCGGCGCTGCAGCCGCGCCCTGCCGACCGACGGCGCGCCATCGAGTCCGCGCGCTGGATCGAGGCACACGCCGCGGACGAGATCGACCTCGACGCGCTGGCACGCCACACCGGACTGAGCCCCTTCCACTACCTGCGCGTGTTCTCTCGCGTGCTCGGCGTCTCGCCTCACCAGTACCTCGTGCGCTGCCGCCTGCGGCAGGCCGCCCGCCTGCTGGCCGACGACGATCACCGGATCACCGACATCGCGCTGGAGGTCGGATTCGCCGATCTCTCGAACTTCGTCCGGAGTTTCCGTCGCGCCGCGGGCGTGTCGCCGCGCGCCTACCGGCAGGCCACGCGGGCCGAGCGCAAGAATCTCCAAGTCCGCATCGCGTCCAACCCCTAGCGTGTGCCGCACCCACACTGCGGAGGCGGCCATGATCGACCACATTTCCATCGGCGTCAGCGACATCGCGAGGAGCCGGCGCTTCTACGACGCCGTGCTGGCACCACTCGGCTACACCTGCCTGAGCGAAGGCGGCGACTCGCTGGGCTACGGCGAGGACCAGGTGCAGCTGTGGATGAACCTCACGGCCAGGCCGGTCAAGCCGGACCGGGCGTCGGGCCTGCACGTCTGCTTCGCGGCATCCACGCGTGCGGGCGTGGACGCGTTCCATCGCGCTGCACTGGCCGCCGGCGGCGAGGACAACGGCGCGCCCGGCGTCCGGGCCGACTACGATGCGAACTACTATGCCGCCTATGTCATCGACCCCGACGGCTACCGCATCGAAGCCTATTGCAGCCGATCAGGAGGCATCGCCTCCGGCTGATTCGATGACGTCCTTCGCGCTCTTCCCCACGCCGCTCGGCGACTGCGCCATCGCGTGGCGCGACGACACCGTCGTCGCCACGCGCCTGCCTGGCGCGAGCGCGGTCGAGACGAGGCGACAGGTGGTCGCGGTTACGGCCGGCACCGAGAGCGCGCCGCCGCCGCCGATCCAGCGCGTGATCGACGCGATGACCGCGTTGCTGGCCGGCGAGCGCCCGGACCTGAGCTTCGTCGCCTGCGACTTCAGCGGCATCGATCCGCTCGCCCGGGAGGTGTACGCCGCCACCCGCGCCATCCCGGCCGGCGAAACGCGGACCTACGGCGACATCGCCACACAGCTCGGCAACCGGCAGCTCGCCCAGTACGTCGGCCGGACGCTCGGCCGCAATCCGTATCCCATCATCGTCCCCTGCCATCGGGTCGTCGGTGCGAATGGGCGACTCGTGGGGTTCTCCGCGGACGGCGGCGTCCGCACCCAGCAGCGGATGCTGGTGATCGAGGGCGCATGGCGGGAGGAAACGCCCGCTCTCTTCGGTGCTCTGCTCGGCGATCCGCCGACGAGCCCGCCCTGAGGGCAGCGGCTTGACGCCGCGCGCCGTCGAGCCCGACACGGCAAGCCCCTGTGGCAGAGTGGCGAGCCTCTCGCCCACGCCTGCCACGCACACGCCCGATGACGTTCGCTGCTCGCCCCACGCCCCGCCTGATCACCCTGCTGGTCGCCGCACTCATGACGCCGCTACCCGTGGCGACACGCGCCGAATCCGCCGCGGATTGGGCCACGCCCGCTGAAGCCAGCGGCTTCACCCAGACCCCGCGCTATGCCGAGACAATGGCGTACTTCGAGCGCCTCGACGCGGCGAGCCCGCAGGTGGCGATGCTTGAGTTCGGCATCTCGCCCCAGGGCCGAGCGATGCGCGCGGTGATCGTCTCAAAGGACGGCGTCACCTCCCCGCAGGCCGCGCACGCCACGGGCAAGCCGGTGGTCTTCATCCAGGCGGCGATCCACCCTGGGGAGAACGAAGGCAAGGATGTGCTGATGGCCCTGGTGCGCGATCTCACCGTCAGCGGCAAGCATGCCGACCTCATCGACCACGCCGTGCTCGTGCTGGTGCCGATCTTCAACGTCGACGGTCACGAGCGCTTCTCGCCCTACAACCGCATCAACCAGAACGGCCCCGAGGCGATGGGCTGGCGCGCCACCGCGCAGAACCTGAACCTCAACCGCGACTACACCAAGCTCGACGCGCCGGAGATGCAGGCGTGGATGCGCCTGTGGCACGCGTGGAACCCCGACCTGCTCGTCGACCTGCACAACACCAACGGTGCCGACTACCAGTACGCGATGACCTGGGCCTTCGAGACCGCGTCCAACATCGAAACGCCACTCGCCGACTGGCAGCGCCGCGCCTTCGACGGCGTGGTGAAGCCCGCACTCGAGACGCAGGGCTGGCCGGTCGCGTTCTACGTGAGCCTGAAAGACGGCACCAACCTGCGCGCGGGCCTCGTCGAGGGCGCTTCCGGCCCGCGCTTCTCCGTGGGCTACGCGGCGGCCGTCAATCGCCCCGGCCTGCTGGTCGAGACGCACATGCTGAAGGACTTCCGCACCCGCGTTGCGGTGAACGAGGCGCTGCTGGTCGAGATGCTGCGCATGCTCGGCACGCAAGGCGAGAGGCTGCAGGCCGCGAATGCGCAAGCCGACGCGAAGCGTTTCGCGGACAACGCGGCCGTGCCGCTGGCCTTCGGTTTGGCCGAGACGACGGAGGCCATGGACTTCCTCGGCTACGCTGATTCGCGCACGCCGAGCGAGGTGTCCGGCAGCCCTTGGGTGCGCTACGACACCGCGAAGCTGGAGACGATCCGCGTGCCCGTGCAGCGCACGGTCACCGTCACGGCCGAGGCGCCCGCGCCGGCGGCCTACGTCATCCCGCCGCAGTGGACGGCGGTGATCGAGCGCCTGCGCCTGCACGGCGTCGCGATGACGCGCATCGACGCCGCGACGACGGTCGACGCCAGCCGCTACCGCTTCGGCAAAGTCGCGTGGGCGCCGCGCCCGTTCGAAGGCCGGCACGCCATCGCCGAGCTCGAGCAGACGCTGGAGACCGGCGCGCAGAGCGTTGCAGCCGGCAGCTGGCTGATTTCGATGGACCAGCCGAAGGCGCGTCTCGTCGCGCTGCTGCTGGAACCCGCCTCGCCGGACAGCTTCCTGCGCTGGGGCTTCTTCGACGCGATCTTCGAAGACAAGGAATACGCCGAGCCGCGCGTGATGGAAGCGATGGCACGCGAGATGATGGCGAAGGATCCCGCGCTGAAGGCCGAGTTCGACGCGAAGCTCGCCAGCGATGCCGCCTTCGCCGCCGACCCGCGCCAACGCCTGCGCTTCTTCTACGAGCGCACGCCGTACTTCGATGCCGAGTTCAGCCGCTATCCGGTGCTGCGTCTCGACGCCGCCGCAGCTCGACAAGCCGCGCGCGGAACACCCGCGCCTCCCAGGCCAGCAGCCGCCAGGTGAGGTCGGCCAGCAGGGCGAAGCCCAAACCGACCAGCACCCCGCCGACGAACAGCGCATTGGTGTAGCGCAGCGCATCCGGCCACGCGGCGCCGACGCCGACCAGCGCCATCGCGCCCAGGCCCACCCAGGCGGTGAAGCCGTACACCGGCACGATGGTCAGCGGATTGGTGATCATCTGCAGCGCGACCATCACCGTGAGGTTGCCACGCAGGCCGAGCGCCGCGCCGAAGCCGAGCAGGATCTGCAGCCCGTAAAGCGGCAGGAAGGCGAGCACCGAGCCGGCGTACAGCGACGGCAGCACGTTCGTGCGCTTGAACGACCACAGGAAGCCAGCGCGCCGCGCGTAGGCGGCGAACCATTTCAGCACCGGGTAGCGCTCGAGGTTGGCGCGCCGCGGCAGCGGTCGAAGCATGCGCCGCAGCCGCCGGCGTCGCTGCAGCCACTGCGCGTGATGCCGATGGAGTTCGTCGGAAACGGTCATGCGGCGGATTATCCGCCGCGCTGTGTCATTCCGCGCGCGGCAGCAGCCGCTCCTGCAGCGCCGCGACCTCGCCGGACGCGCGAAGCTCGGCCAGCGAGGCGTTGAAGGCAGCGCGGCGCGCCTCCGCGCGCGGGTCGCTGCGCGGCCACACGAGGTGCAGGGTCGATGCGTCGATGGGGCCACCGATCGCGACGATGGGTGATGCCTCCCCGAACATCCGCTGCAGGGTGCTGCGGCCGTTGTAGGCCCCCGCGGACACGAAGTCGACACGCCCGGCCTCGAGCATACGGAAGCACTGCGCCATGTCGTCGACCCGCACCACCTCGAGCTGCCCATCGGCAGCACGCGCCTCGATGGGCGCCGGCAGGATCGAGTCGCGCAGGTAGCAGGTGCGCCGCGCCTCGCGGATGCGCCGGTCGCGATCCGCATCGCTACGCCGTGTGGCGTCATCGCGGCGCACGAACAGCCTCGAGGGAACCACGAGCAGCGGTTCAGAGAAGAGGAAATCGCGCTCACGCGCCGCGCTGCGGAGGTAGGGGAAGCTACCGTCGAAGCGGCCGCGCCGCGTCT
>JBOFQO010000281.1:0-5719 GCA_051660925.1 Silanimonas sp.
CGACCTTCGGCATCGCGTCGGAAACGCTGTTCGTCGACGCCGACACGATGACGCCGGAGGGGCTGCGCACGCGCAGCGGTGATCGCGCGCCCGCGGCCCTGCTGCATGCCGCGGCGGTGCCGGCAGGTGAAATGCACGAGCGACGCAACGGCCTCTGCCTCGCCAACGTCCGCACGCAGATCGGCAGCGCGCCGCGCGAGCTGTACATCGTGCTCTACCCCTTCGAGCGCGGAAACGCGCTTCGCATCGACGACGTGATCGGCGCCGGCATGGCGGCCGACGGCTACACCACCGAGGTCGCCCTCGACGCCGTTCCGGGCGACGTCGCGGCGACGAGCCTGCTGCAGGACGCCGACGCGCACTGGGTTCTCGAGGTGCTGGCCGCGAACGCGGGGCACGACGAAGGCGAACGCGCGCGAGCCTTGCTGCGCGCGGCGTGGCAAGCGGGCATCACGGACCTCCGACCCATCCCGGCCGCAGTGAAGCCCGTCCCGCCGGCGGACGAGGTGGTGCGCCATGAGCCGGCACGACACGACGAATCCGCGGCGCCGACGTCGAAGGACGCGGCGACCGCGAGCGAGTCGCACGCCCACGGCTGGTGGGCGCCGCCCGGCGGGCCGGCGCTGTGGTTCGAGACCTCGACGCTGAACTTCGACGAACTCTCCGTCGACATCGCCACGATCGCCAAGCAGATGCAGGCCAACCGCGAGCAGGACGGCGTGCCCGGCGCGGAGCACATCCTGCTGCTGCCCTTCGCCAGCAACTGCAAGCTGCGGATGATCTGGTTCGACCCCGGAACGGGCGATGCCTTGGGCGCCGATGAGTACACGCTGGTGCTGCGCGTGCCGGAAGAAGAGGACGACCATTTCGATGCCAGCGACTTCGAGTATCTGTGCCGCGATGCCGGACAGGACGTCGTCGAAACCGAGGGCTACGACGGACCGAAGCTCTACTTCCGCTGGGAATGGGGCGGCGACATCAGGCCGCTGACGTGGCCATGAGCCGCCGCCTCGCCTTCGCTGCACCGCATCTCACGCTCGACCTCGGCCGCGCGCCGTTCTTTGGCGGTGCGGACGAGCGCGACGGCGTCACCGAGGTGCCCTGCCCGCACTGCGGCGCGCTGGTGCACGTCAACGCGCAGCGCTTCAGCGTCCGTGCCGAGTGCTGGCACGACGCCCTCCCCGAGACGCTGCAGGAAGCGGTCAGCGCGCTGTTCGGGCTGCGCCGGGAGGATCGCACCGAACGGTGGCCCGGGCGCCTGCCCTTGGGTCGCCGCCCGTTCATCGGACCGTTGCGCTGCGTCGCGTGCAAGGCCGTGCAGCTCGCCTGCGTCGCGCTCCATGAGCAGCAGCCGGGGCTCTACGTCGCGACGCTGCAGGGGCTCGCGCGGAGCGTCGACGACGGCGACGAGGGCGCAATGACGCCGCTGATACCGATCGACGGCCTGCGCCTCGCACTCCCGCTCGCTGACGGCGAGGTGCTGCTCGATTTCCTGCTTGATGGACCGCGCCGCCTCGACGCCGATGCGATCCCCATCTTGGCGCCCGGCTTCTTTCGCGGCGAGCCGGGGCTGTCCAGCCTCGACGGGATGCGCGGCGTCGACGGCGAGTGGCTCGACGCCGACGCACTGCTGGCGCGCTCGGTGCGACCCGCGGGATTGGACCCGAACGCGTTCGTGCTGACCTTGGCGCGGCAGATGCTCGACCCCAGCGACGACTCCCCTGCGTTCGAAGCCTTCGCCGTGCATTGGGCGCCGCTGAAACGCGGGCCGTCGCTGCGGATGGAGGAAGCCTATGGCGGCGGGTTCTTCCTGAGACGGGACCAGGGCGACTACGCGCTTGCTGCCGTCGCCCGCGCATCGTCGTTTCGCGAACTCGTTGTGGACGGGGGCGCCGGCTGGGTTCTGGAGGCAGTGGATGCGGCCCAAGACGGCGAAGCGATCGTGCACCGCTTGTCCAACGCGGTGGTCGCACGCGGCCTGCACCTCGAACCCGCGCGTCGATTGCCGTGGCCACCGCCCCCGCTGCCATCGCCGTCGTCCGACGCTGCACCGGGCTGGTGGAACGACGCCAGCGGCGAGGCCACGCAGTTCATCGTCGATGCCCTCGACGACGAGGCGCTCGTCGCCGCCCTGGCCACCGTCGTCACGCGGATGCGCGAACGCCGCGCGCTGGAGGACGTCGGCACCGAGAACCGGCTGTCGATCATCGCCATGGAGAAATTCCGACGCCTCGAGCTGTGCTGGGTCGATCCGCTGGCCCACGCCTCGTTCGGCACGCGACGCTACGCGCTGGCGCCTCGAGCCTTCGCGGCAGGCGCTTCCGCTGATGCCCTTGAGTACGCCGCCGAACGCTGGGCAACGGCGCTCGCCGCCGATCCCACCTTCAACGACCTGCGGATCCACCATCGCTTCGAGTTCGCCGGCCGCTGGGTCGAACTCGAGGCACCGGAACACCCCGCCGCTCCGCCACCGGGGACGCGCACATGACACCGAAGAAGCACGCGATGCTGCTGCTCCAGGCCATCGCCGCCTGGCTGGCGTTCTGGGTCGTCGGCCTGCCGGACTACTACCAGCAGTACTCGGCGGTCACGATGGGTGTGGCCTGCGTCCTGCTCTCAGTCGCCATCTCGCTCGCCGCCATCGCCCTTCTGCGGTCCTGCCGGCCGGAGCGCCGCATGCGGCGCGCGTTCTGGCTGTCGTTCTATTTCACGCTACCGTTCGCCGCGCTCGACGCGCTGTACTGCGGGTGGTACCTCGGCGTCGGCGAGACGTTCCTCCGCTCCTATTGGTACCTGTGGGTGTTCTACCTTTCGCCGTGGCTCACGTTCATGCCGACCGCGGCCCTGCTCGGCCACCGCGGCAACGTTGACGCCTAGCCGCGCCAACGCAGAGACTCGGGCTCGTACTGAGTCCAGCAGCATTCGCGCGAATCACGGGGGCACGACATGCGGATGGAAGGCATACCGTTCGGCACCACCGATTGGGATTCCATCCCTCGGACGCAACACCAAGGCACGACAGGCGTCGCGCACTGGCGTACGGCAACGTTTGGAAACATCCGTGTCCGCATGGTCGAGTACTCCCCGGGTTACGAGGCCGACCATTGGTGTTCGAAGGGCCACATCTTGCTTTGCCTCGGCGGCGAGCTGGAGACGGAGCTTGAGGACGGCCGCAAGTTCACGCTTACGCCCGGGATGAGCTATCAGGTGGCCGACAGCGCGGAGCCGCATCGGTCCCGCAGCACGTCGGGCGCCACGCTCTTTATCGTTGACTGAGTTCACAAAGCCACCGGAGCGTCCCGCCACGGTTCGCCGCGCTTGCCGGCGAATCCGCCCCGGTTCCGGCCTTGTTCCATCCGAATCGCTCCGGCACGATCCTTGGAACACTTCACCTCGGCGGCCTCGTCATTCGCTCCCGTGATCGACGCCACCGCTTCGCCCCTGCGCTGGGATGCCCACCCGATGACGCTCCGCCCCGACGACACGCCCACGCTCGACGACCTGCGGGACGCCGCCGCGCGCATCGCCGGCATCGCCCACGTCACGCCGGTCCTGCGTTCGCGCTCGCTGGACGAACTCGCGGGATGCCAGCTGTTCTTCAAGGCCGAGAACTTCCAGCGCGCCGGTGCATTCAAGTTCCGAGGTGCCGCGAACGCCGTGTTCTCGCTGAGCGACGAGCAAGCTGCGCGCGGCGTGGTGACGCAGAGCTCGGGCAACCACGGCGCGGCCGTCGCGCTGGCCTGCCGCCTGCGCGGCATCCCGTGCACGGTGGTCGTTCCGCACGCAGCGCCGCGGATCAAGCGCGAGGCCATCGCCCGCAACGGCGCGCGCATCGTCGATTGCGAGGTCGCGCAATCCGCGCGCAACGAGGCCACGGCGCGCGTGCTCGCCGAGACCGGCGGCGAACTGGTGCATCCCTACAACGACGCGCGGGTGATCGCCGGGCAGGGCACCGCCACGCTGGAGCTGCTGCATCAGGCCTGTCGGCGCGGCAAGTCGCGTGATGCCACGCCCGCGCTGGATGTCGTGATGGCGCCGCTGTCCGGTGGCGGTCTGATGAGCGGCACCGCCATCGCCGCGCACGGCATCGACGCCCGCATTCGCGCCATCGCCGCCGAGCCAGAGGGCGCGCGCGACGGCCACGATTCGCTGAAATCCGGCACGCGCATTACTGGCCGCGCCGCCGACACCATTAGCGACGGCCTGCGCGCCGAGCTCGGCCCGCTCACCTTCACGATCCTTCGCGAACACCTCGAGGACGTGCTGCTGGTCAGCGATGCCGAAACCGTGGCCGCGATGCGCCTGGTCTGGGATCGCCTGAAAGTGGTCATCGAACCGAGCTGCGCCGTGCCGCTCGCCGCCGCGCTGAAGCACCGCGAGCGCTTCGCCGGTCTGCGCGTTGGCATCATCCTCTCGGGCGGCAACGTCGACCTCGACGCCCTGCCCGGCCTGCTGGCCCTCGCTTCGACGCCCGACGCATGAGTCCGCACGACGTCACCCTCGCGCTGATCCAGCGCTACTACGACGCCTTCAACGCCGGCGACCGCGAGGCGATGCTCGCCTGCCTCGCTAACGATGTGGTTCACGACCTCAACCAGGGCCCGCGCGAGCACGGCAAGGCCGCGTTCCGCACGTTCATGGCGCGGATGGACCGCTGCTACCGCGAGCGACTTGAGGGCATCCGAATCGTGGCGGCCATCGACGGCACGCACGCCGCGGCCGAGTACGTCGTGCACGGCGAGTACCTCGCTGACGACGACGGCCTGCCACCGGCGCGCGGCCAGCGCTATGTGCTGCCCGGCGGCGCGTTCTTCGACGTGCGCGATGGCGCGATCACGCGCGTCACCAACACCTACAACCTCGAGGATTGGATCCGCCAGGTGACGGGCTGAGGGACACGCCATGCAGGAACGCCGCGCACTGGTTGCCATCGCGAGCTTCGACACGATCTCCGAGGCATCGGTGGTGCAGGCCCTGCTCGAAGCCGACGGCATCCGCGTGCACGCGTCGAACTCGGGCCTCGTCGGGTTGGATTGGTCGTTCTCGCAGGCCGTCGGCGGCGTGCGCCTGATGGTCCCCGGCGAGCATGCGGCACGGGCGCAGGCGCTGGTCGAGGACTATCGCCGCGGCGCGCTCGCAGCTGTCGACGACACCGGCACGCCGCCACCGGGCGAACGCTGCCCGCGCTGCGGCAGCGTCCGAGTGCGGGCCGTCGGCGCGAGCCGCGAGAAGGGCCTGCTCGTGGTGATGACGGTGCTGTTCGGTGCGATGTTCCCGACCTCCGCGACGGCGCGACGCTGCGATGACTGCGGGAATCGCTGGCCCGCCGAGCGGAACGCAGGAGACGCGGCGCACTGAATACGTATGCAGGCAGCGACTTTCGCCTTGCCGCTGCGCAGCACTCGGAGGAAGGTGCCCCAGCGCGGTCGCTCTGGGGAGATGCGGCAGCGCAGCATGGATGGCCCGCCGACGCTGCTGCACCGCCGCATCATCCACGTTCTCCCCGCTGCTGCCCCCCGGAGTTCGCCATGCTGCCTGTCTTCTGCGCCCTGCTTCGGCGCGTGTCCGCCGCGCCTGCGGCCATTCTGCTGATCGCGTCGCTGCTCTTCGTCGCGCTGCCCGCGACCGCAAACACGACCACAACCGCGACCGCCACCGTCGAGGTCGCCTGCGATGCCAGCGAAACCAGCCTCGTGCTCGACGGCCTGCCGCCGACGCC
>JBOFQO010000282.1:0-9257 GCA_051660925.1 Silanimonas sp.
AGCGTGCCCGGCCAGCCGGTCACTTCCAGCGTGTCGGCGATGTTGTCGATTCGGTAGCGCTGCTGGATGTCATGGTCCTGCTGCTGGAAGAAGAAGCCGCCGACGAAACGTAGGCGGTTGTCTTGCGGCGAGCTGACGCGGATCTCGTGGCTGTCGCGTTTGTAGCCGTCGACTGCCTGGATGTACTGCGACGGGTTCACCAGCGCGCCGTCGTTGTCGTAGAAGTACGCGCCGTAGCCGGCGAGGGTGTCGTACCAGAAGGCGTAGTCGCTGTAGTCGGACTCGGTGTCGACGTCGCGATCGAGGTTGGCGTAGGCATAGGTGACGTCGAAGTTGCCGATCCTGCCCTCGATGGTCAGTGCGGCCTGCGTCCAGCGGTCTTCGCCGCCGTCCGGGTTGAAGCGCCGGACGGCGAGGTCGCCGACGGCCGGATCGAAGGCGAAGAAGCCCGGCGACTCTTGCCGCTGGTGCATCACGGTGGGCGTGATCGTCCAGCGCTCGCCGAGTTCGACGCGCGCCGCGGCGCGGAAGCCCTCGGTGTCGATGCGGTTGAAGTCATCGCGGACCAAGTCGGCATTGTTCTCGGTGCCGTTGCCCCCCGAATCGGCGTCCCACGACGGGTAAGTGCGCGTGCCGGGCACGTTGTCGATGTAGCCGGCCTCCTTCTCCTTCCACGCGACCACGCGCACCGCGGCGCCTTCACCGAGCGGCTGGTTGACGAAGCCTTCGGCCACGTGGCCCATGCCGCCGTTCGACACGGTGTCGACGCCGATCGAGAACCCGGCCTCGAAGCCGCTCGCGTCGGGCTTCTTGGTGATGATGCGTAGCGTGCCCGCTTGGGAGCTGGCGCCGTACAGCGTGCCCTGCGGTCCGGACAGCGATTCGATGCGCTCGATATCGTAGACGTGGATGTCGAGCGGGCCCTGGATCGTCGTGACCGGCTGTTCGTCGAGGTACACACCGACGCTGGGCAGGGAGCCGGAATGGTTGCCGTCGCCGCCGCTGGCGACGCCGCGCATGTAGATCTTCGCGAAGCCCGGGCCGCCGGTCTCGTAGGAGACCGAGGGCAAGTACTTCACGTAGTCCTCGAAATTGGTGATGTTGAGCTCGTCGAGCTTCTGGGCGTCCAGCACCTGCAGGCTGATCGGCACGTCCTGCGAGTTCTCGGCGCGCTTCTGCGAGGTGACGGTGATGGTGTCGAGCGTGGCGGTGCGCTCGGCGGCCGGCGCCTGCGCGAACGCCGCAGAGCCGAAGGCGAGGCAGATCGCGGCGGCCAGACGGCCGCGATTCGGCAAGGGTCGGTGCCGTCGGGCGCCGGGCGGAGGGGTGCGTTGGCTCATGGAAAACTCCGTTTCTGGGGCAGTGGGGCGGCGCGTGTGCTGGCGGCTCAGTGGAACGGTGGAACGGCGGGGTAGGCGTCGAGCACGGGGCCGAGGGCGGCCTTCAGCGGATCGAGCCACGGTTCGAAATGGCGCCAGTGGTCGACGCCGTCGCGGTAGATGGGCTGGCGCACCTGCTCGGAGCTGGCGGTGCGCACCGGCCGGGTGTTCTCGAAGAAGCGCAGGCAGCCGTCCTCGAAGGGTAGGCCGCAGTGCGCGAGCAGACGACGGACCTCGGCCTCGGTGTCGTCGACCATCGATTCGTAGTGCACGCGATGCACGCGGCCCGGCAGCACCGCGTCGTAGTGCGCCATCAGCCGCACGTAGTCGCGGTAGTAGCGGCCGATGTCCTCGAGCGAATAGGTGAAGGCCTGGCCGCGCGCGAAGTGCTGCTTGAAGCCGGAGAAGCAGCAGGCGAGCGGGTGGCGGCGCGCATCGATGATCGTCGCGTGGGGCAGCATCAGGTGGATCAGCCCGATGTGCTGGAAGTTGTTCGGCATCTTGTCGATGAACAGCGGTGCGTCGCTGCGCCGATGGATGCGCGTGTGCTCAAGGTACTGCTCGCCGAGCTCGCGCAAGCGGTCGGCACCGAGAGTAGCCAGGGCTTCGTGGTAGGGCACGGGGCGGCCGTCCGGGCCCTTGCCGCGCAGCTCGCGGGTGATCGAGATGACCTCGGGCAGCTCCATCGTGCCTTCCACCTGCGAGTGGCTGGAGAGGATCTGCTCGATCAGCGTCGAGCCGGAGCGCGGCAGCCCGACGATGAAGATCGGGTCGCGCGCCGGGCTGCCGAAACCGCGGCGTGCCTCGAAGAACGCGCCCGTGCAGGTGGTTTCGATGCGCGCCACGCGGGCGGTGGTGTCGTCGGCCGAGTAGTGCAGCTGCGCGCGGCGGCGGCGGTTGCCTTCGGCGTAGTGTGGAAAGGCGAGGGCGGCTTCGGCGCGGTCTTCGTAAGCCTTGCCCAACGCGAAATGCAGCTGCAGGCGTTCGTCTTCGTTCAGGCCGGCGCGCGCCAGCTGGGCCTGCATCGTGGCGATGTCGTCGTCGCCGAACCGGAAGGTCTTGAGGTTGGCGAGGCTCCACCAGGTTTCGCCGTTGCCCGGCTCAAGAGCGAGGCCGCGGCGATAGGCCTCGATGGCGCGTGAGGTCTCGCCGTGCGTCTTCAGCGCGTGGCCGAGGCTGAGCCACAGCCGCGCCTGGCCCGGGTGCTCGCGGAGGATGCCTTCGTAGATCGCGATCGCCGGCGCGTAGTCACCGATGCGGCACAGCACCACCGCCTTGAGATTGCGGTAGTGGGCGTTACCGGGCTGCGTGGCCAGCAGGCGTTCGATCTGGGCCAGCGCCTGCTCGGGCTTGTTGCCGCGATGCAGGACCATCGCGTAGTTCTGCCGTGCTGCGTCGAAACCGGGCTCCAGCGCGAGGCAGCGTTCCAGCAGGGCTTCGGCGTCCTCCTGCCGGCCAAGCCGCGCGGCCAACTCCGCCATCATGCGCAGTGCGGCGACATCGTCGGGCGCCGCAGCGAGGTGCTCGCGAAGGCGGGTTTCCGCGTCGGGCAGGGCGTTCGCCTGCAGCGCCGAGGCAGCGGCCAGCAGGCGTGGGTTGCGCTTCGCCGCGGCCAGCTGTTGGGCGAGGCGGCCTGAGCCGTGGGCCGGGACGTCGCCGCTCGAACCGTCGAAGGCCTGCGGTACGCTCGTGGCGTGGGACTCTGCGGGCATCGCCAGCGGTACCTTTCATATCTTCGTCACGGGAATCTAGCGGCATGCGAGCATGGCCGTCCAGACGGAATGGGCATGACCGATGGGGGAGAGCATGGGTTTGGCGGCAAGTGTCGAGCTGACGCGGGCAACGGCGCTGCCGGCGCGCTTCTATTCGGGGGCCGAGGCGCTGGCCTTGGACCAGCGCGCGGTGATCGCGCGCAGCTGGCAGCTGGTGGCGCATCAAGGGCTGCTGGCCGAACCCGGCGACCACGTGGTGGCCCAGGTCGGCGACGTGCCGGTGCTCGTCGTGCGCGGCGCCGACGGCGTACTTCGCGCCTTTCC
The DNA here is from genome assembly GCA_051660925.1 of Silanimonas sp. Taxonomy (GTDB): domain Bacteria; phylum Pseudomonadota; class Gammaproteobacteria; order Xanthomonadales; family Xanthomonadaceae; genus Silanimonas. The sequence continues at coordinate 3,416 of JBOFQO010000282.1, forward strand.
GAACGTCTGCCGGCATCGCGCGGGGCCACTGGCGCTCTGCAACGGCAAGGGGGCGAGGGCGCTGCACTGCAAGTACCACGGCTGGAGCTACGGGCTCGACGGGCAGCTGAAATCCGCGCCGGAGATGCAGGGTGCCGCCGACTTCGACGCCCGTGACATCCGCCTGCCGCCGCTGCGCGTTCAGGAATGGCAGGGGCTGGTCTTCGTCGCGATCGATGCGGCCACGCCGGATTTCGCCGAGGTGTACGGTGGCATCGTCGAGCGCATCGCGCCGATCGATCTCTCCGCCATGCGCTTCCTGCGCCGCGAGACCTACGACATCGGCTGCAACTGGAAGGTGTATGTCGACAATTTCCTCGAGGGCTACCACCTGCCGCACGTGCACCCGGGGCTCTCGAAGGTGCTCGACTACCGCGCCTACGACACCGAGCTGTTCGCTTGGCACTCGCTGCAGCACTCGCCGATCCGCGACGGCGGCGCCATGTACGGTGACGGCGACGCCTTCTATTGGTTTGTCTATCCAAACGTGATGCTGAACATCATGCCGGGCCGCCTGCAGACCAACCGCATCCTGCCGCTGGGGCCGGAACGCTGTCGCGTCGAGTTCGACTACTACTACGTCGACGATGCGCAGGCCCAGGCGCGCATCGCCGCTGATCGCGACTTCAGCCATGAGGTGCAGGAGGAGGACATCGCCATCTGCGAGGCCGTGCAGAAGGGTCTCGCCTCGGGCACCTACGAGGCGGGCCGCCTGTGCCCGAAGCGCGAGAGCGGGGTGTGGCACTTCCAGAACCTGCTGCGCGCCGCCTACGCCACGGCCGGCGAGGGCTGAGCCCGGATGCGCGACCCGCGCTTCGATGTGCTGTTCACCCCGTTGGCCATCGGCCCGGTGGTGGCGAAGAACCGCTTCTTCCAAGTGCCGCACTGCAACGGCATGGGCCACGCGATGCCGCTGGCGCACGCGGCGATGCGCGAAGTGAAGGCGGAAGGCGGCTGGGCGGTCATCAGCACCGAGGAATGCGAGATCCACCCCAGCGGTGATCTCACGCCCTTCGTCGAGGCGCGGCTCTGGGACGACCGCGACATCCCCGCGCTCGCCCTGATGGCCGACAAGGTGCATGCGCACGGCGCGCTGGCGGCGATCGAGCTCACCCACAACGGCCCGACGGCGTCGAACCTGTTCTCGCGCGAGGTGCTGATCGCGCCCTCGCACCAGCCGTCGAAGTACGGCTACCCGACGCAGGCGCGTGCGATGGACAAGGCCGACATCCGCGACTACCGGCGCTGGCATCGCGACGCCGCGGTGCGGGCGATGCGCGCCGGCATGGACGTGGTGTACGTGTATGCCGCGCACGACCTGTCGCTGGCGATGCACTTCCTGCAGCGGCGCCGCAACCACCGCCGCGACGAGTACGGCGGCTCGCTCGAGAACCGCGTGCGCCTGCTGCGCGAGCTGCTCGAGGACACCCGCGAGGCCGTCGGCCACCGCTGCGGCGTGGCGCTGCGCTTCGCCACCGAGGAGATGCTCGGGCCGGAGGGCGTAGAGCTCGCCGAGGCCCGCGACATCGTCGCGATGCTGGCCGAGCTGCCGGACCTCTGGGACGTCAACGTCGCGGCTTGGTACAACGATTCCGTGCCGTCGCGGTTCGCCGGCGAGGGCGCGCAGGAGCCCTTCGTCGACTTCGTGAAGCGCACCACCACCAAGCCGGTGGTCGGCGTCGGGCGCTTCACCTCGCCGGACACCATGGTCTCGCAGATCCGTCGCGGCATCGTCGACTTCATCGGTGCGGCGCGGCCCTCGATCGCCGACCCGTTTCTGCCGAAGAAGATCGAAGAGGGCCGCCTCGACGACATCCGTGAGTGCATCGGCTGCAACGTCTGCGTCTCCGGCGACAACACCATTTCGCCGATCCGCTGCACGCAGAACCCGAGCATGGGCGAGGAATGGCGCAAAGGCTGGCACCCGGAGCGCATTGCGCCAAAGCATCGCGAGGCGAGGGTGCTCGTCGTCGGCGGCGGGCCGGCGGGGCTGGAAGCGGCGCGGGCGCTGGGCCAGCGCGGCTACGACGTGAGCTTGGCCGAGGCTCGGCGCGAGCTTGGCGGCCGCGTCAGCCGGGAAGCGCGCCTGCCGGGCTGGGCCGAATGGGCGCGCGTGCGCGACTGGCGGCTCGGGCAGATCCGCAAGATGCCGAACGTGGCGACGTATCTCGATTCATTGATGAGCGCGCAGGACGTCATCGATTTCGGCGTCGAACACGTGGTCATCGCCACCGGCTGCCACTGGCGACGCGACGGCTACGGCCGCAGCAACGGGCTCGGCATCGCCGCGCTCGGCGGTGCGATCGGCTCCGACGCGCGGCTTGCCGTCGCCGGCCCTGCGCCGGCGCACCCCCCCGTGTTCACGCTCGACGATCTGATGGACGGGCGCTGGCCCGAGGGCAGGGTGCTGGTGTTCGACGATGACTACGGCTACTACGCCGGCGTCGCGTCCGAGGCACTGCGGGCTCGCGGTAACGAGGTCGTTCTCGCCACGCCGGACGATGTCGTCGGCGCCTGGGGCGGCTACACGTTGGAGTACCGGCACGTGCGGAAGCGGTTGGCGGCGCTCGATGTCGAGACGCGGGTGTCGGTGAATCTGGTCGAGGCCGATGCCTCGGGCGCGGTGCTCGAGGATGTGTGGACAGGCCGCCATGACGCCGTCGCCTGCGACGCCGTACTGCTCGTCACCGCACGCGTGCCCGACGAGGCGCTGTTCCTCGCGCTCCGCGCACGCGAGAGCGAGTGGCGCGACGCCGGCATCGCCAGCGTCGATCGCATCGGTGATGCCGACGCGCCGGGCATGATCGTGCATGCGGTGTACGCCGGGCACCGGTATGCCCAGGCCTTGGGAGCGGTTCGCACGGAGGAGGTGGCATTCCGGCGCCACTTCCACACCGGGCCATGAGCCCTCGCCCGTCGCGCCTCGCCTCACGACTTTCCGCGGCGCGCGCGGCGCTGCAGCTTGGCGTCGCCGGTACCGTCGGCGTGACGTCGCTCGCGGAAGCCGTGCACGAGGCAGTGCTCGCCACCGCGCCCTTGCCTTGGCTTCCGACGGGGCCGCTGGTTCGCGGCCTGACGCGCGCGGCCTACGGCGGCGTTCGCGGCGTCGCGGGGATCGGGGGGAAGGGCGGCGACGCCGTGCTCGGATTCGCCGAACAGCGCGCCGGTGGCGACGCGTCTCGGGCCACGCCGGTCGACGCGTCGGTGCCGCTGGGCCTTCGTTCCGCACTGAACGGCATCGTCGGCGACCGGCTGGTGGCCATCGGTAATCCCTTGGCGCTGCCGATGTCACTCGAAGCACACCACGCGGCCCGTCGCCAGCCGCATCGCGGGGCTCGCGGAGCGCGCGTGCTGTTCATCCACGGCCTCTGCATGAACGACCAGCATTGGCAGACGCCCACGGGGCGCGGCGAGGATTTTGGCCATCGTCTCGCCGCCGACGCGGGGTTGCGGCCGATCTACCTGCGCTACAACACCGGCCTGGCGATCGCCGAGAACGGCCGACGTCTGGCGGCGCTGCTCGACTCGCGGCATCGCGGGCGGCACGCGTGGCGCGGACCGCTGCACGTCGTCGCCCACAGCCTCGGCGGCTTGGTGATCCGCAGCGCGATCGCCGAAGGCCTCATGCGCGGCCACCGGTGGCCGGAGCGTCTCGCTGACGTCGTGTTCCTCGGCACGCCGCACGACGGTGCGCCGCTGGAGCGCGCGGGCAAAGCCGTTGATGTCGCCCTGGGGCTCAGCCGTTTCTCGTCGCCGTGGGCCTTGATCAGCGCGCTGCGCAGCGTCGCCATCCAGCAGCTGGGCCACGCGCCGGTCGCGGCTTGGAACGAACGCCCGGCGGGATTGCGACTCCACGCCGTGGCGGGTGTGCTCGGTGCCACTGGCACCGGCCGCATCGCATCGGCGATCGGTGACGGCCTAGTGCCGGTGGGCAGCGCGTTGGCCGAGGGGCCGGGCTCGGCGGCGCTCGCGTTCGAGAGCCGGGTGGTGGTGCCGGGCGTCGGCCATCTGGCCTTGATCCGACGCCGGGAGGTCGCGGCTCACCTGATTCGGGTACTTACATAATATTCATTATGCGAACTAAACAGATCGCTCACGACGACTCCTTCAACCACGCCAGTTTTTGGACTTTCTTGAGGCGCTTGAAGCCTGCCTCGCTTCGAAGTGCCGCGGAGCGACTGTCGCAAGGCTTCGTTGCGACGATGGCTTCAGGCGGGAACGCCCGGGTGAACTTCGCGCCCTTACCGGCAACGTGCTCCGCGAACCGCGCGTCGACGTCCTTGGCGATGCCGCAGTACAGGCGCTCGCCCTTGCAGCGCAGGACGTAGACGAACCAGGGCTCGACGGGCTCAGGCATCGCCGTCCTTGGTGCTGCTGGCCTCGATGCAGACCGCCGCCCGGAACCCAGTAGGCACGCTGTCGAACCAGTCCCAGCCGATCCAGTGGCGACCCTCGTGCGTCCCGACCCATGCGATGCGCCCGGGCACGTCGATCGGATCGGCGTTGGCCTCGACGCCGACCTCGACCGTCCGCGGCGGGATCCGCAGCCCGCTGCCAATGGCCTTGAGCAGCGCCTCCTTTCGCGCCCAGGTCCGGGTGAGCGCCATCTGCTGGTCCGGGGCCGGCAGCGATCGCCACGTTGCGAGTTCGGTCGGCGAAAGGATCTCTTCGGCCAAGGCGTCGGTCGGCCGGGCGATCAGCGCCTCGACGTCGGCACCGAGTTCGCGCGGGCCCCAGGCCAGCATGCCAACGCCGCCGCTGTGGCTGACGTTGAAATGCATCGCGTGGTCGACGAGCACCGGCTTGCCCGAATCGCGAGTGTTAAACGTCAGCGCCGCAGGATCACCGCCGACGACGGCCGCCAACGTGAGCCGCACGCTCTGGAACGACGCGGCCTGGCGCTGTCGCAGCGCCGCTGTCGCCTTGCGCTCGACCCGTTCGCGCTCGCTCGCGGACAGCAGCGAAGCGTCGACGGTGACGGCATCGAGATCGAAGAAGCGGACGGAGAAATCGGTGTTCACGGCGTCACGGGTGGGCAGACGGCGGACAGCCTAACGCCCTGTCGACGCCGCGTGCGCCGCGCCCCACACTCGGCGTATGGACTTCGCCCTCGCCCTGCTGCAGAGCCACGGACTGTGGATCGTCTTCATCGCGGTGCTGCTGGACCAGGGGGGCCTTCCCCTGCCCTCGTACCCGGTCGTCGCGGTGGCGGCGGCGTTCGCGCACGGTGACACGACGGCGCTGGCGCAGCTGCTGATGGTCGCGACCGCAGCCGGGCTGATCGCTGACGCGTTCTGGTACGTCGCCGGCCGGCGCTACGCCGCGCGGCTGCTGGAGTGGATCTGCCGGATCTCGCTGTCGCCGGACTCGTGTGTGTCCGGCGCGCGGCAGAGCTACGCCCGCTACGGCGCGCCCTCGCTGATCGCCGCGAAGTTCGTGCCGGGCTTCGCCGCCCTCGCCACCGCGCTGGCCGGACAGTACCGGCTCGGCGCCTTCCGCTTCACCTTCTGGGACGGCCTGGGCTGCCTGCTGTGGGCGGGCAGCGCGATTGCGCTGGGCGTCGTCTTCGCCGATGCCGTGCGCGAGGTGCTCGACACCCTGCTCGAGCTCGGGCGCTGGGGCGCGACGCTGTTCGCCGTAGCGGCGCTGATCTACATCGGCCGCAAGGCCCTGCTGCGCCGTCGCTTCCTCGCGCAGATCCGCATGGCGCGTATCGGCGTCGACGAGCTGGCCGAGCGCCTCGATGCCGAGCCCGCGCCGCTCGTGCTGGATGTGCGGCCGCGCGCGGTGCGCGAGGCCGAGG
>JBOFQO010000283.1:0-3940 GCA_051660925.1 Silanimonas sp.
TCGACGCGGCTCGGTCAGGTGCTCGCAATTGCTGAGCGCCTCGACACGCTGGCGGGTGGCTTCGCGGCGGGGCTGAAGCCCTCGGGCAACAAGGACCCGTTCGCGCTGCGCCGCAACGCGCTGGGCCTGGCGCGCACGCTGATCGAGGGTGGGGTGGACCTGAACCTGCTCGGCCTGCTGGAGGCGGCGCTTTCTCAGTTGCCTTCGATGGGTGGAATCTTCGCGGGTGGTACGGCAACGTCCACGGACGATCAGTCGATAACCAAGTCCGAACTTCAGCAAATTGGTAAATCGCTCGCCTCGACTCTCGATCAGGAATTGGTCGCAAAGCTGCTCGGGGAGCTCTACGACTTCATTCTCGACCGCCTGCGCAGCTACTTCGCCGAGCGCGGTGTCGGTGCGGCGCTGTTCGATGCCGTCGCGGCGACGAAGCCGGTCTCGCTCGCCGACTTCGCCGAGCGCCTGTCGGCGCTGCAGCGTTTCGCCGAGCGGCCGGAAGCCGCGGCGCTGGCCGCCGCCAACAAGCGCGCGCGCAACATCCTGAAGAAGGTCGAGGGCGCCCTGCCGGAAACCATCGACACGTCGAAGCTGGTCGAGCCGGCGGAGCGCGCGCTGCACGACGCCCTCGTCGCGGCGCTCGCCGACACCGACGCCACGCTCGCCGCGCGCGACTACGTGGCGGTGCTGAGCCGCCTTGCTGCGCTGCGACAGCCCGTTGACACGTTCTTCGATAGCGTCATGGTCATGGCCGACGATCCCGCCATCCGCGACAACCGCCTCGCGCTGCTGAAGGCGCTCGCTGATCGTTTCGCTGCGGTGGCGGCGATCGAGCAGCTCGCGACCTGAGCGGCATGCCGACCTCGGTGCCCTGCTCGGTGACGCCCGTCGTGGCGGGGGCCGGCAGGGCATCGTGCAGGTCGCACGTTCTCCGCGTCGTCGCGCTGCTTGCCGCGCTGTGTCTGGCCGGCGCGGCCGTCGCCCATCCGTCCGCCGTGTCGAGTCCGGCGCAGGACCGGCCCGCGGCGCCCACGCCGATTCCCGCGGTCACCCCGATGGCGGAGCCGACGCCGCCGGCCGCGCTCGCGTCCGTGCCAGCCGACCAGAACCTGCCGCGCGTCAGCGTCGTCGATGTCGATCTCGAGGGCCTGGAACCGGCGGAAGCCGCGAACGCGCGCATCGCGATGACGCTGACGCGGCTGACGCGGAAACAGCGCAGCGACATGAGCGAAGCGCGCCTGCAGTTCCTGCTGCGGCGCATCCCGGCCGAGGTGACGAAGGCGCTCGAACCCTTCGGCTGGTACTCGCCGGTGGTCGAGGTCCGCCGCGAGCCCGTGCGCGACGGCCTGCGTATCGTCGTGCGCGTCGATCCCGGTCAGCCGGTCGTGGTCAAGACGCTTGACGCCGACATCAGCGGCGACGCGCGCGACGACCGCTTCGTGATGCGCGAGCTTCCGAAGCTGAAGCCCGACGTCGGCGAGCGTTTCGTGCACGCCGAGTACGAGGCCGGCAAACTGCGGATTGACCGCAAGCTGGCCGAGCGCGGCTACTTCGACGCGACGCGCATCGAGAATCGCGTGGAAGTACGTCGCGCCGCGAAGAGCGCCGACATCCGCCTGCGCTGGGAATCTGGCCCGCGCTTCGCGATGGGCGAGGCGCGCTTCGGCGAGAACCAATTCCGCCCTGGCCTGCTCGACCCGCTGGTCGACTGGACGCCCGGCGACGCCTACCACCGCAATAAGCTGGTGCGCCTGCAGGGTCGCCTCGCCCAGCTCGACTACTTCGCGCTGATCGACGTGTCGCCGAACGACGAGGACACCGACGCGCAGCGCCGCGTGCCGATCGATGTCACGCTGACGCCGGCCAAGCGCACCGCGTACACCGGCGCGGTGCGTTTCGGCAGCGACACCGGCTTCGGCGTGCGCGCGTCGATGAACCGGCGCTGGGTCAATGATCGAGGCCACAAATGGTTGGCCGACCTTGAGTGGTCGCAGCGACGCAAGGGGCTGTCGACGCAGTACCGCGTGCCCTCGCTGCGCCGGCTGCCCGGCTGGTGGTCGGGCCAGCTGGAGTATTTGTCTGAAGACCCGGAAGCCGCGCTCGGCTACGACCGCGTCGGCGTCAGCGCGGGTTGGCAGGGCCGCCGCGACCCGTTCTCGCTGTCGGCGCGGCTGGTGTTTGCCGAGGAGCGCACGCAAACGTCGACCCACCTCTTCAACGGCACCGACGGCCGGCAGACATTGCTGTATCCGGAAATCACGGCGGCCTACCGCCGCGTCGATGACCCGCTGCAACCCGACGATTCGCTGCAGGTGACGGCGGCGCTGCGCGGCGGCGTCATCGAATCCCTCGGACGCCGCCGCTTCTTGCAGGCCGAGCTCGGTGCGCAGTGGCTCAACATCATCAGCGACGCGCAGCTGATGATCGTGCGCGCCGATCTCGCGACGACCTCGTACAGCGGCGATCCGAGTACGCTTGAGTTCCCGATCTCGCTGCGCTATTTCGCGGGCGGCGACCGCAGCATCCGCGGCTACGGCTACCGCGAGATCGGACCGCGCTTCGGCGGCGACGTCATCGGTGGCCTGCATCGTGTGGTCGCCAGTGCGGAGTACCAGTACTACGTCCTCGACGACTGGGGCGCGGCCTTTTTCGTCGATGCTGGCGATGCGTTCAACTCGCGCGACCAGTTCGATCTCAAGGTCGGTGTCGGCATCGGTGCGCGCTGGCGTTCGCCGGTCGGGCTGGTTGGCGTCGACATCGCCCAGGGCCTGAACGAGGACGCCGGCGGCAGCACGCGCCTGCACATCAGCTTCGGAGTGGGCTTCTGATGGCGACCGCGACCGCACCGGGGTCGAGCGCTGCGCCGCGCCGCGTGCGCTTGCGTCGACTGCTGGTGTGGGCGCTGCTGGCCGGCGCGCTGCTGCTGGCCCTCGTCGCCCTGACCGGCTGGTGGCTGCTGGGCAGCCCGGGCGGTCGCGACCTCGCACTGCGCCAGGTGATCGCCGCGCTGCCCGAGGGCGCATTGCGCATCGGTGATCGCGAAGGCAGTGTCGCTGGCGGCCTGCGCCTGCGCGACGTGGTGTTCGAGAACGACGCGATGCGCGTCGAGATCGACGTGCTGCAGGCCACGCCGCGCTTCCCCGGCCTGAACAGCCCGACCGTGAACCTCGCGGCGCTGCGCGTGCGCGGCCTTCGCGTGCAGCTCAAGGACGCGCCCGAGGCACCGACGCCGTCGTGGCCAGACGTGCTGCCGACCCTGGCCGCGCCCTTGGCGCTGCGCATCGATGCGTTCGAGGTGCGCGACATCGCCGTGCGATCGCCCGTGACGACGGATGCCGGGCCCGAGGCATCGCGGACGCCTGCCGGCGCGCCGACCGCGCCCCCGCTTGTCATCCACCGCATCGCCGGTGCGGTGGCCTTCCAGCCGGGCAGCTTGGCCGTCGATGCGTTGGAGATCGACGCACCGGCAGGCCGCGTGCGCGGCGCGCTGTCGTACCTGCCTGTCGAGGACTTCGCCACGCGCCTCGCCCTCGATGCCGAATTCGCCGCCGGCGCCCGCGCGGCGCTGCGTGTGGACGGCGCGCTGGCCAACGGCCGCGCCACGCTCGACGGCACGGCCGGTGGGCCGATCGCGCTCGCCTTTGACTGGCGCGACGCCGCGGACCTCGATGCATTGGGCTGGACGCTGGCGCTCGACGCGACGTCGCTCGACACGGCGATGCTCGGCCTTGCCGCACAGGCGCCGATCGACGCCGAACTGCGGGCGCGCAGCGATGCGGTCGGTGGCGCCGAAGCGGACGCCGCCGTGCCCGGATGGCGCGTCGCCGTGTCGGGCCGCATCGCGCAGGGCGACCTCGCCGTCGGGCTGCTCGATTCGCGCCTGCGCGTGCACGAGGGCACGCTGCACGCCGAGCCGCTGGCGCTGGCCTTGCTCGACGGCCGG
>JBOFQO010000284.1:0-3102 GCA_051660925.1 Silanimonas sp.
ACGCGCGTCGCGTCGATCGACAGGTCCAGCGTGCCGCCGAAGAGGTTCTCGACGAGCTGGTGGTCGATGGCGAGGTCCCAGCCGTTGGTGCGCTGCACGCCGATGTTCTGCAGCGGCGCGAACACCTCGCCGGTGGAGATGCGGCCGATGCCGCCGCTGCCGATCTCGATGCCGGGGGCATTGATCGGGCGCGGACGGCTGCCGTCGGCGAAGGTGTAGATCAGCGACGGATTGGTGAGCGCGGCGCGCAGCAGGCCGAAGTAGTCGACGTCGACGGTGTTCTTCTGGTCGAAATCCCAGTAGTCGACGCTAAGGGTGGTGCGCTCCAGCGGCGACCAGACCACGCCGGCATTCCACGCTTCCGAGGTTTCCGGCTCGAGGTTCGGGTTGCCGAGCACTTGGCTCAGGATGGTCGGGCGGCCCGTGCGGCTGCCGCACCAGTTGGCGAAGAACTCCGTGCCGGAGGCGCAAGGCAGCGTGAACGACGCCGCCGTGGTGCCCGCGCCGGCCTGCGCCAGCGACGGCGCGCGGAAGCCGGTGTTCCAGCCGCCGCGGAAGACCAGCGAATCGGTCGGGCGGAAGCGCAGGCCCACCGACGGGTTGAAGTCGCCGCCGAAGTCCGAGTAGTGGTCGTAGCGGCCGGCGAGGCGCACGTCGAAGCGGTCGGTGAACGGCAGCAGCGACTCGACGAACAGCGCCGACGCGTCGCGGTCGGCATTGGCCGACTTCGAGCCGAAGCCGAACACGCCGGGTTGGCCGGTGAGGCGATTGACCTCGGCGAGCGGCGAGGGTTTGTCGGCGATGTCTTCGCGGCGGCCTTCGACGCCGATCGCCCAGGCGATGTCGCGGTCGCCGATGGCGCCGGCGATGCCGTTGACCTTGAAGTCGGCGCTGAGCGTGCTCGATTCGCCGTCGCGCGGCACGGTCTCGCGGATCAGCGCGAGCACGCGAGGGTCTTGCGCCGCTTGGCCGCCGAACGGGTTGTACCAGAGGCCGCCGGTGGTCGGCGTACACGTCGTCGTGCCGTCGGCGCACAGGCGTCCGCGCAGGCCGGCGAGCACGCGCAGGCGGTTGTAGATGCCGCCGCTGGCGACCTGTTCGGAGCTGCTCTCGCCGTAGCCGACGGCGCCTTCCCAGCTCCAGTCGCTGTTGATGTCGCCGCGCAGGCCGGCGAGCGCGCGCCAGTTCTTCGTCTCGATGTCGATCTGGCGCTCGTCCGGGAAGCGGCCCCAGCCGACGATGTCCTGCGTGGCGCCCAGGCCACCGGCGAGCATGCGTGCGCGCAGTTCAGCCGGGAAGTTCGGATGGTTGAACGCGATCGTGGCCTGCGACCAGGGTGCTGGTGCGCTGGTGGCGAAGCTCTCGTTGCGCTGCAGCTGCACTTCGCTGAAGAACTCCAGCGTCTCGCCCACGCGCGCGTTGAACGTGCCGTAGACGCCGAGCTGCTCAAGCTCGGGGTCGAACGCCGTGTAGTCGCTGCGGTCGACGGCGCAATACGCGCCGAGGCTACCGAGCGGGAAGCCCGGGCGGCCGTCGAAGCGCTGGCCCGATGGGCAGCTGCCTTCGACGAAATCGTCGCGGCTGAAGCTGCCCCAGTTGTAGCTCGGGAAGATGCCCTGCTGCGACGGCACGCGTTCGTCGCGGGTGATCGCGCGATCGCGGTTGTAGAAGCCGTTGCGGCGGAAGGCGTCGACCACGACCAGGCCGCCCAGGTCCTCGTCGCCGAAGCCGACGAGCAGGTTGGCGTTGAGCTTCGCTTCGTCGCTGTCGGCCGTGGAGTCGCCGAGGCTTACCGAGGCGCGGACGCCGTCGTAGCTGCGGCGCAGGACGATATTGATGACGCCGGCCACGGCGTCGGCGCCGTAGATCGCGGAAGCGCCGGCCGACAGCACTTCGACGCGCTCGACGGCGGCCATCGGGATGGCGTTGATGTCGACGAAGTTCTCGGAGCGAACACCGTTCGAGAACGAGCTGGCGGCGACGCGGCGGCCGTTGACGAGGGTCAGCGTCGAGCCGGCGCCGAGGCCGCGCAGTGACGCACCGGCCATGCCCGCCGGCGAATCGGCCTGCAGCGCGCCGGACGTCGAGGTGCTGAAGTTGCCGGTGCCGCCGCCGGTTTCGGAGATCAGCTTCAGCACGTCGCCGATCGACTGCAGGCCGAGGCGTTCGATCTTGATGGCGTCGATGACCTGCACGGGCTGCGCTTCGGCGAGGTCGACGCCGCGCAGGTTGGTGCCGGTGACGGTGACCGTGTCGAGCGTCTTGGCGTCTTCGGTGGTGGCGGCCGGCGCTGGCGCCTGGGCCGCAGCGGACGTGGCGAGGAGCAGCGCGATGGCGGCGCTGAGTGGCTTGGTGGACAGCATGGCGGTTTCCTCAGGGTCGACGAACGGCCGCACGCGTCGCGCGGTCGCCAGGGTCTGGTCGTGGGGCCTCGATGGCCCCGATGCACGGCATCGCGGTCGGACGACGGCGATGCGAACGCAACCTCGCTCCGCGCCATTGCGGCACGGAGGGGCTCAGCAGAGGGGATCTACTCGTCCCACCACTCGCTGAGGTAGAAGGTCCGGGCGATGTGCCGGATGTGGTTGCGCGGTTTGGGCATTTCGGTGGACCGGAAACGTGCCACTTTCATACTTTGTTCATTTCGACGGCGTCAAGTGCCGGGCGGTGAAACCTGCTAAACATCGGCGCCGTTCGCCGACGACCTGGAGTGGTTCCGAGCATGCCTGCCTCACCCACGCGCGCGCCGAACCGGCGCCTGCGGCGCAGCGGTTTCGCCCTGGCGCTCCTGCTCGGGGCCGCGCTCTGTGGCAGCGCCGCGGCCGCGAGCCCCGTGCCGACATCGCCGTCCTCGCTGCCGCCGACGCGCAGCCTGCTGCTGGCTGGCGGCGCGCTGGCGGGGTGCTCCGACCTCGGGCCGGGTTCGTGCGCCGCGGCGCCGCCGGCGGGAGCGACGCGCCTGCCGTCCACCTATCGCCTCGACGATGCCGGCATCGCCCGCGCGCTGGCGCCGGCGCTGTGGGCGACGCCGGGCGCACCGTCGCGCGAGGCGCTGGCAAGAATGCTGGGCGACGCGCGACGCGCGCTCGACACGGTTGCCCA
>JBOFQO010000285.1:0-3861 GCA_051660925.1 Silanimonas sp.
GCCGCAGGCGATCAGTCGCGTCGTCGCCGGCTGCGTGCGCTGCAGGGCCTCGACGATGCTGCGCGCGCTCAGCTCGACGAGCGTCGCCTGCACGTCCACCGGCGCCTCGTCGCCGCGCAGCCGCTCGCGCAGCCAGCCAAGGTGGAACTGGTCGCGACCGCTGCTCTTCGGCGGCGGCAGGGCCAGCCAAGGCTCGTCGAGGCAGCGCTCAAGCAGGGCCGGCAGCACATGCCCCGCCGCGCCCCAGGCGCCGTCGCGGTCGAAGGCTTGCCCGGTGTGCTCAAAGCACCAGGCGTCCATCAACCCGTTTGCCGGGCCGGTATCGAAGCCACGCACCGGGCCGTTCGTCGGCAGCAGCGTCAGGTTGCCGATGCCGCCGAGATTCAGCACCGCGCGGGTCTCACGCGCGTCGCCGAGCACGGCGGCGTGGAATGCCGGCATCAGCGGCGCGCCCTCGCCACCGGCGGCGACGTCGCGGCGGCGGAAGTCGGCCACCACATCGATGCCGGTGCGTTCGGCGATCACGTTCGGGTCGCCGACCTGCAGGGTGAAGCGATGCGGCGGCCGCGGCCGATGCCGCAGGGTCTGGCCGTGCGAGCCGATGGCGCGCACCCGCGTTGCATCGATGCCGGTTTCCGCCAACAGGCCGAGTGCGGCGCCGGCGAAGGCTTCGCCGATGGCGGTGTCGAGCGCGCCGAACTCATCGAGGTCGAGCTTGGCGTCGACCTGCGAGACGCGAAGGATGGTCGCGCGCAGCGCGTCGACGTAGGGCGTCGTGCGCGCGGCGAGCACTTCGATGCGCGGCGAAACGCGCAGCAGCGCGGCGTCGATGCCGTCGGCGCTGGTGCCGGAAATCAGCCCGATGAACAGCGACACGCCCTCAGCGCGACGCCAGCTGGAAGCCTTCGATGCGCTTCAGCTGCGCCAGCGCCGGCGCGGTGGCGCGGCGGAACTCGGCCAGCGCCGGGCCGGTCAGTGGCTCGGGCTTCGGCATGGTCACCGTCAGCGGATTGCGGTGCTCACCGTTGACGCGGAACTCGTAGTGCAGGTGCGGGCCGGACGACAGGCCGCTGGTGCCCACGTACCCGATCGTGCGGCCCTGCTGGACACGCTGCCCCACGCGGTAGCTGCCGAGACGCGACATGTGCGCGTACAGCGTAGTGATGCCGTTGCCGTGGTCGAGAATGACGGTGCGACCGTAGCCATTCTGCCAGCCTGCGAACTTCACCCGCGCGTCGCCGGCTGCGAAGATCGGCGTGCCGGTCGGTGCCGCGTAGTCGACGCCTTTGTGCATGCGCATGCGGCCAAGGATCGGGTGGCGGCGTGCGCCAAAGCCCGAGCTCAGGCGCGCGAACTCGATCGGGGTGCGCATGAACTCCTTGCGCAGCGGGCGGCCGTCGAGGTCGAAGAACTCGGCCTGGCCGTCGCGCTCGTGGCGCACCGCGGTATATGCCTTGCCGCCGTTGACGAAGTTCACCGCCACGACGCCGCCGTCGCGCAGACGCTCGCCTTCGCGCCACAGCTCCTCGTAGACGATCTGGAAGGCGTCGCCCTCGCGGATGTCCTGCGCAAAGTCGATGTCGTACTGCAGCGCCTTGACCATGTCGTGCATCACCGCTGCGCTCAGGCCGGCCTTCGCGCCGTCGGCGAACAGCGAGCTCTTGATCGTCCCGCCGGCGATCACCACACGGCGCTCGACCGGGCGCTCGATCACTTCGCGCTGGATACCGGCGTCCGACACGGCCAGCTCCACGCGCTTGCTCTCATCGTGGTCGAAGCGCAGGCCCTTGAGTTCACCGTTCGCACCGATCTCGAACGCGAGCTCGCTGCCCACCCGCAGGCGCGAGGCCATCTGGTTCGCTTCCGGCACCTGGAGCACGCGATGCATGTCGCTGACCGGCAAGCCGAGGTCGGCGAACACGCTGCCGAGGGTTTGGCCGGATGCGATGCGGACGGTCTGCCAGTCGTTGCGGGGCGTTGTCGCCACCGGGGCGACGGGCGCCGGCGGCAGGGCGATGGACTGCGTCACGCGCTCCGGTTCGGCCTGCTGCTCCATGGCGCCATCGAGCGCCGGCACGATCGAGCCCAGAAGGATGGCGAGGGCGCCCGCGAGGGCGATCGGCAGGGCTCGCGGCGCCTTGGGCGCGAGACGGCGGGCATTCGACAAGGCGCAACTCCGGGTGGCGGGACGGCGGTAACTTACCCACAGCGGAAAACCAGCGTCAAACCTTTGAAGCAATTGGTTTTTCTGGGCGGCAGCGTTTAACCTGAGGTTAACGCGCCGGGCTCATTTCCGGGCCCGCGCTCACCTTTTCATCTTCATGAAGTGCCTTCCATGACCACGCCGGACACCGCCCTCGCGCAACTCGCGCGCGGAACGGACGACATCATCAAGCGCGAGGACCTCGCCGCGCGCCTCGCTTCCGGGCGCCCGCTGCGCATCAAGGCGGGCTTCGATCCGACCGCGCCGGACCTGCATCTCGGCCACACCGTGCTGCTCAACAAGATGCGGCAGTTCCAGGACCTCGGGCACCAGGTCATCTTCCTGATCGGCGACTTCACCGGAATGATTGGCGACCCGACCGGCAAGAGCGCCACGCGCAAACCGCTGACTCGCGAGGACGTGCTCGCCAACGCCCAGACCTACGCCGACCAGGTCTTCAAGGTGCTCGACAAGGCGAAGACCGAAGTCCGCTTCAACAGCGAGTGGTTCGGCCAGATGTCGGCCGCCGACATGATCAAGCTCGCCGCGCAGCACACCGTGGCGCGCATGCTCGAGCGCGACGATTTCAGCAAGCGCTTCGCTGGCCAGCAGCCGATCGCCATCCACGAGTTTCTGTACCCGCTCGTGCAGGGTTACGACTCGGTAGCGCTGAGGGCCGATGTTGAGCTCGGTGGCACCGATCAGCGATTCAACCTGCTGATGGGCCGTGGCCTGCAGGAGCACCACGGGCAGCCTCCGCAGGTCGTCATGACCATGCCGCTGCTCGAGGGGCTCGACGGCGTCAACAAGATGAGCAAGTCGCTTGGCAACTACATCGGCATCAACGAGCCGGCCATCGACATTGTCACCAAGACGATGAAGATCGGCGACGACCTCGCCTGGCGCTGGATCGAGCTGCTGAGCTTCGAGATCTCGCTCAGCGAGCTCTCCACCCTGAAAGCCGCCGTCGCCGCCGGCGCGCTGCATCCGCGCGAGCTCAAGCTGCGCCTCGCGCGCGAGCTGGCGACGCGCTTCCACGGCGCCACCGAGGCGGAAAAGGCCATTGCGGGCTGGCAGGCCGTGGTCACTGGCGCCGGCGACACCTCGCAGCTGCCTCTGCTGGAGCTCGCCGTACCGGGCGAAGGCCTGCGCATCGCTGCGCTGCTCACCCAGGCCGGGTTGACGCCGAGCAACTCGGAGGCGATGCGCAAGCTCAAGGAGCGCGCGGTGCGCATCGACGGCGAGGTCTTCGAAGACCCGCAGCGTGTCTTCATGGTCGGCTTCGAAGCGGTGCTGCAGGTGGGCAAGCGGACGTTCGCCCGCGTGCGACTCACCGTCGCCTGACGCATCCCCGCTGTTCGGCGGCCGGGCCGCAGCCGCGGCGGCATCGTGCGAACCGCCTCCCGACGCTCGCTACCGTCGCGCCATTCATCTTCGATGCCTGTCGATGCGCGTTCCGTGCCAAAAAACTGAACGCCGCGCGTGGCCGACGAGCGTCGCGTGGTGAAGGGCTTGCGATGCCCCGTCGCCTTGCCTATAGTTCGCGCCCCTTTGCTGGGCGGCCCTTGAGGGGGCGTGTTGGCGGGGTTGGGTTCGAAGAAAGTGGCTGGAAACGGTGTTGACGAACTTCGAACTTGCTGTATAGTGTGCGGCTCCCT
>JBOFQO010000286.1:0-3759 GCA_051660925.1 Silanimonas sp.
GGCATGCCGGGCGGCACGTTGCTCATCGCGTCTTCGAAGCCCATCGGCTTCATGACCGTTTCGAACATCACGATCTGCAGCGCGCCGACCATGCTGCCGAATCCGGTCAGTGCGATGAAGATCCACGCGACGACGGTGACGAACGTCGAGCGGGACGTGGTGTGCACCATGGAGGACCATCCGTGTCTTCGGGGCCCCCAGCATACCGCCGCGGCCCGGAGGCCGCGGCGGCTCGTCCGCCTCAGTCGACGACGAAGACCACGGCGGTGCGCGCCGGGATCGTGAAGCGGCCGCTCGCATCGACACTGGCTTCGCGCGCGCGACGGTCGGCGGCCCAGGGGCTGCGGTGCACCGGGTGCAGGCGCCAGCTTCGCCCCGCTTCTGTCGGCGCGGGGATGCTCTGCGCGACGGTGTCGACGTTGATGAAGTACGCGACGCGCTGGAAGCCGGCACCCGGATAGCCGCGGCCGTCCAGCGTGGCGGCGAGCACGGTCGGCACCTGCTGGCTGCCGGTGTTGAGGAAGGCCAGCCGCTGCTTCACCTCCGCGCCCGTGCGCAGGCGGAAGAGCCGCGAGCTGTCGCGGATGCGCAGCAGGTCGCGGAAGGCGTCGCGGGTGAAGCGGATCTGCGTCTCGCCGGGCTTCACCGATCCATTGGCCAGCAGCGGCGCCATCACGCCCCAGTTGTTGCCGTTGTCGTCCTGGCGCGGCAGGCCGCGGCCAAAGCCGTTGTCGCGGTAGGTCCAGTCGAGCACGTTGAACCAGTCGCCGCTGTCGTAGCTGTTGCGGTCCAGTGACTTGCTGCGCAGCGTATCGATGCCGGCGTGCCAGTAGGCGATGCCTTGGCTGAAGGCGGTGGTCGCCGCGCCGAGGATCTGCACGCGAGCGCGGTCGTCGAGCGAGGTGCCGATCGGCAGCTTGAACGCGGTGGTGTCGAATAGCGTTGGGTTGTCGTGGTTCTCGACATAGTTCACGACTTCCTGCGGGTCGAGCACGTAGCCGGCCGGCTGGCCGTTGTAGTCGATGGCTTCCAGCTTCAGCCGCGCGTCCCAGTGCGTGGTCAGCTCGAAGTCGCGGATCGATCCCGCCAAGCCGACCTTGATGACGTCGCCCGACCACATCAGCGCGTTCTTCGACGCATTCGCGCCGCTGCCGTTGTCGGCGTAGAACAGGCCGCTGATGTAGCCCTGGTTGCGGCGCAGCGCATCGCCCGAGTCGAAACCCGAACCGCCGCGCACGTGGTCGCGGGCGCGGTCGCTGAAGGTGCCGATGCCGCTGCCGTTGAGCGACAGCTGCGAGGCCTGCACGAAGCGCGCGCCGTTGGCCACTTCGCCGAAGTTCCAGCCTTCGCCGAGCAGCGGGATCGTGCGGCCGGTGCTGGAGCGCAGCATGTCGCGCAGTCGCTCCATCGCCGCACGCGGCTGGTGGCCCATCAGGTCGAAGCGGAAGCTGCTGATCTTGTAGTCGCGGGCCCAGCGCACCACGGTGTCGATCATCAGCTTGGCCATCATCCGGTTCTCGGTGGCCGTGTTCTCGCAGCAGGTCGAGCGCTCGATGTCGCCGTTGGCGTTGAGGCGGTGGTAGTAGCCGGGCACCACGCGGTCGAGCACCGACACCGGGTTCTGGCCCGAGGCCGCGGTGTGGTTGTAGACCACGTCCATGCCGACGCGCAGGCCGTTCAAATGCAGGGCCATCACCATGGTGCGGAACTCGCGGATGCGCGCGGCGCCGTCGCTGGCGTCACTCGCGTAGCTGCCTTCCGGCGCGCCGTAGTGCCAGGGGTCGTAGCCCCAGTTGAAGCAATCGCTGCCGCGTGTCGCGGCGATCGCGGCCTGCTGCGCCGTGCTGTCCGGTGCCGCCATCGGCACGGTGGGCGTCGTGCAGTTGGCCTCCGGCACGCTGGCGAAGTCGTAAGCGGGCAGCAGGTGCACGTCGGTGATGCCGGCCTGCGCGAGGCCGCGCAGGTGCGACATGCCGGCGCTGAACGGGTGCGCGAACGCCGCGTACTTGCCGCGGTCGCGCGCCGGGACGCTCGCATCCGTGGCTGAGAAATCGCGCACGTGCAACTCGTAGACGCCCATGTCTTCGGGCTCGCGCACGGTGTTCGGCGGGTTGATGAACGACCACCCCGGCGGCATCAGCCACGGCGCGTCGAGATCGGCGATGTAGCTGCGCTTCGAGTCGGCGTCGAGGCTGATGGCATACGGGTCGGTGACGCGGTTGCGCACGCGTCCCACGCCGCGCACGACGGTGTCGACGAGGTAGGTGTAGTAGCGGCCGTGGTTCATGCCTTGGCGCTGCGCGCGCCAGACGCCGGTGGCCGGATCGAGCGTCGCGGGCAGGGTGTCGATGGCGGCACCGCCGCGCGGCCCGTACACGCACACCGCCACGCGCTGCGCGGTCGGCGCCCACAGCGCGAAGCGCGTGCGCCCGAGGTCGGCGTCGACACCGAGCGACGCCGCTTCGGCCGCGGCGTAGCGGGCGTCGAGCTGGCCGGCGATCTGCGCCGTGGTCGCGTTCAACACGCGGCCCTGCGCGTCCTCCTGCACCAGTACCAGCTGTTCGTCGAGCGCGGCGGCCAGCACCGCGTCATCGGCGGCAGCGACTTCGAGCACGGCGCCGCGGCCCAGCCAGCGGAAGCGCTCGGCGTCGTTGGCGGGCACGCGGTCGTTGAGCGACAGCGCGATGCGGCCGTCGGCGCCGCTGATCGCGCGGCCGCGGACGGCCAGGATCTGCGCGCGGGCCGAGCGGTACAGCGCGAAGCGGCCTGAGCGATCGACGCGCGGCCACAGGATCTGCCGCGCATTTAGCCACGCGGCGCGGGCGTCGGCGGTCGAGGCGCGGCCGATGTCGGGCACGGCGGTGAACAGCTGAGGCTCGCCTTCCACCAGCCACACCGTGGCGCGGCGGCTGTTGGCGTCGACGGCGGCGTAGCTGACGCGGATGTTGTCGCTCCAGCCGTCCTTGTTGTTGACGCCGCCGGCGGGGTTGTCCGGCATGCCGTGGATGATGAATTCGACGGCGCTGCGGTTCTCGCCCTGCGCGGGGTTCAGCACCGGCAGGTCGAACACGACCTCGCTGCCGCCCGCTTCAAGGCGGTAGTTCGGCATCGCGCTGAACGGCACCGGGCGGTTCCAGTCATCGATCGCCAGGCCCGACAGACGCGTCATGTCGATGCCGCTGCTCGGCCACAGATGCAGGCCCCACTGCGCGTAATCGTTGCCGTAGCGGCGATAGCGCACCTCGACGGTGTCGATGTCCGGCGTGCCGGCCAACGGGTTGCGGCGGTAAACGGTGGCGTCACCGGAGCGCAGCCACAGCGCGTTGCCGTCGGTGAATCCCCAACGGCGGTCGACGCCGGGATCGCCGCCCTGGCCGGGCGGATGCACGATGAACCCGAAGCCGGCGGCGCTCGGATGGTTCAAGGCCGAGGCGGGGATATCGAAGTAGGCGCCGTAGGCGTCGATGCCGCTGCGCGCGAAGGGCCGGTCCCAGGTGACACCGGCGACGTCGGCGACGTACTGCCCGGCGGCATTCACCTGCCAAAGGTGCAGACCCCAGTCGCCGTATTGGCCGTCGGGGCGGTGATAGTGCACGCGCACGTCTACCGGCGCCGCACCCGGCGTCGGCGGCAGGCCGTCGAGCACGAGGCTGGTTTCGCTGGCATCGCAGGCGACCTCGACGGTGGCGGTCGCGGTTGTGGTCGTGTTTGCGGTCGCGGGCAGCGCGACGAAGAGCAGCGACGCGATCAGCAGAATGG
>JBOFQO010000287.1:0-11501 GCA_051660925.1 Silanimonas sp.
CAGCATCGTCGTGGCACTCGGCGCGAACAGCTGCCTCTCGGTGGCCCATGTCGAAGCGCAGGCGTCGGCCTTCCGCGACGCCGCCGTGGTGCTCGCGCCGCTCGAATCCCCGCTGCCGGCCGTGCTCGCTGCGATGCGCCTCGGGCACCGTGCCGGCGCGCGCACGATTCTCAATCCCGCCCCGGTGCACGCGGCGCTCGACGCTGCCGCGCTGCGCGACGTCGACCTACTGACGCCAAACGAAACCGAGGCCGCCGAACTGCTGGTGCGCTTCGGCGCCGCTCGCGTCGATCCCGCGGCCCTGCGCGCGCTGCCTGACGCCGACCTCGCCGCGCTGTGCGCGCGTCTGCCGGTCGGCGCCGTGATCGTCACGCTCGGTGATGCCGGAGCCTTCCTCGCGCCCGGCGGTGCGAACGGATCACGGTGGGTGACTGCGTCCCTCCGCATTCCGGCGGCGGCGGTGAACGCCATCGACACCACCGGCGCCGGCGACGCCTTCAACGGCGCCCTGGCTGCGGCCTGGGCCGCTCAGCCGACGGCCGATCCGGCGACCCTGCTGGCGTTCGCCGTCCGCTTTGCTGGGCTATCCACCGAGCGCGCGGGTGCGGCCTCGGCGATGCCCCACGGCGCCGACGTCGCGGCGCGATTCGGCGCGTGAGCCGATCCATGCAGCTCGGACCCTTCCGTATCGACCCGCCGGTGGTTCTGGCCCCTATGGCCGGCGTCACCGACAAGCCATTCCGCATGCTCTGCAAGCGGCTCGGCGCCGGGCTCTGCGTGTCGGAAATGACCACCAGCGACCCGCGCTTCTGGAACACGCCGAAGTCGCTGCGGCGCATGGACCACGTCGGCGAGCCAGAGCCGGTCTCCGTGCAAATCGCCGGCACGGAACCCATGCAACTCGCCGAAGCCGCGCGCTACAACGCCGCGCACGGCGCCGAGCTCATCGACATCAACATGGGCTGCCCGGCCAAGAAGGTCTGCAACGTGGCCGCAGGTTCGGCTTTGCTGCGCGACGAGGCCCTCGTCGCTCGCATCCTCGAAGCCGTCGTCGCCGCCGTCGACGTACCGGTGACGCTGAAGATCCGCACCGGCTGGTGCCGCGAAACCCGCAATGCGCTCGCCATCGCGCGCATTGCCGAGGCCAGCGGCATCGCCGCTCTGACCGTCCACGGCCGCACGCGCAACGACTTCTACGAGGGCGAGGCCGAGTACGACACGATCGCGACGGTCAAAGCGTCCGTGCGCATCCCGGTGATCGCCAATGGCGACGTCACCTCGCCGCGCAAGGCGAGGGCCGTGCTCGATGCCACGGGCGCGGATGCAGTCATGGTCGGCCGAGCCGCACAGGGCCGGCCGTGGATCTTCCGCGAGATCGCGCACTTCCTCGCCACAGGCACCGATCTCGCGCCGCCCACGCTTGCCGAGGTGCGCGACATCCTGATCGGTCACCTTGAGCACCTGCACGCCTTCTACGGCGATCCGCAGGGCGTGCGCATCGCCCGCAAGCACCTCGGCTGGTACGCCAAGGACCATCCCGAGCAAGCCGCCTTTCGCGCCGTCGTCAACGCCGCCGAGAGCGGCGAGCGCCAGATCGAACTGACCCGTGACTACTTCGACGCGCTGGTCGCGGGCGTCGTGCCGGCGTTCGCGTCGGCCGCCTGATCGGTGGGTTGCGTCCAGATCCGCTCCCAGAGTTGGGTGAGCCGCCGCGAGGCTTGCCACGGCCACTGCTTCTGCCGCGGTTCGACCGCGATGGCCTCACCCTCACCGTCCCAGCGCGCCACCGCGAAGCGGAAGGTGTAGTCGGGCTCGGCGCCCATGCGCAGATCAGTGAGCACCACCTCGCCGTCACGGCGCTCGGCCTTCATGAAGCCGCGGTTGAACCACAGCAGTCGCTGCGCGGCGGGAAGATCGCGCACCGCGTTCCAGGCGTCGACGTCGCTGCGGTGGGCGCGCCATTGCATCGGGCCGCGGTCGGCCCACAGCGAGCGCTCGCCTTCGAGGAAGCCCTCCGGCGTCATCACCACCACGCGCCAGAGGATCGTATTGAAGGGCATCGCGATCACCAGTCGCGGTGCGTCGGCGTGCGGCGTGCCGCGCAGCGATTCGGCGGCGATGGCGTCGACGCGCTGCTGCGCCACGAGGCTCCAGCCGAGGTAGCCGGTGCTCAGGGCGAGGCCGAGCGCCACGGCCACGCCGCCGTGGCGTTCGGCACCGGCGAACATCGCGACGATCACGGCCACCAGCAGCGGCAGCGTGTACAGCGGATCAATGATGAACATGCTGCCGCCCACCAACGGCGGTGTCGTCAGCGGCCAGAACAGCTGCGTGCCGTAGACGGTGAACGCGTCGAGCAGCGGATGCGTCACGAGCGCGAGCACGATTGCCAGCAGCCATCGCCACGGCGCCTCGCGCACCGGCGCCCAGCCCGCCCGCAGCGCGACCCAAAGGAGCAGCGCCACGCCCGGGAGCACGATCAATGAGTGGCTGAAGCCGCGGTGCATCGTCATGTTGCTGACGGCATCGCCGTAGTCGATCAACACGTCGAGGTCGGGCAACGTGCCGAGCGCGGCGCCGACGAGGAGCGCCTTGCGACGGTGTCGGGCGGGGACGCAGGCGGCCGCGACGGCCGCGCCGAGGACAAGCTGGCTCAGGGAATCCATGGTGGGATTCTAGGTGCCGCCGAGCCCGCACCGCGTCGGCGCGGAGTGACTGCCGGGACGGTCAGGCCGCTTCGGGCAGCGGCTCAGGCAGGCGCGCGGGCACGGGCACTAGGCGGCGCTCGTCGATCCAGCACACCTTCGGCCCGATGCGCTTCAGCGTCTCGCCGCGGTGGTCGAGCAGGCGCAGCGTGCCGTCGCGGTCTTCCACCAGTGCAGTTAGGCTCTCGACCCAGTCGCCGTCGTTGGCGTAGATCAGCCCATCGCGCTCGAACAACGCGGGGCGGTGGATGTGCCCGCAAACGATGCCGTCCAGACCGCGGCGGCGCACGTCGTCGAAGCCGGCCTCGATGAAGCGCGCGATGTAGCGTTCGGCGGCGCCGCTCTGCCGCTTCAGGAAGTCGGCCAACGACCAGTAGCGCAACCCGAAGCGGCGACGCAGGGCGTTCGCCAGGCGGTTGCCGGTGAGGATGCGCTCGTACAGCCAGTCGCCGAGTTCCTCCTGGAAGCCGCCGAACTGCGTGACGCTGTCGTAATCGTCGCCGTGCACGACCAGCAGTCGGCGGCCGTCGGCTGTGGTGTGGATCAGCCGCCGGCGCACGCTCATGCGCGGCAGCATCAGGCCGCAGAAGCGGCGGATCGGCCGGTCGTGGTTGCCCGGCACGTAGACGATCTCGGTGCCCGCGGCGCGCAGCCGGTGCAGGGCCTCGACGACGTGGTTCTGCGCGTGACCCCAGGCTGCGCGCTTCGCCGACATCCACCACAGGTCGACGATGTCGCCGACGAGGTAGAGGCGCTCGACGTCCAAGGTCGCGAGGAAAGCCGCCAGCTCGTCGGCATGGCAGTGCTTCGAGCCCAGATGCACGTCGGAGACGAAAGCGGCGCGGCGACGTGGCGCGGCTGTTGGCGTCGGGTTTCGCGGCGTCGTCATGCAGCGTCCTCGCGCGCGGGAAGGCTCGCCGCGTCACCGGCGATGTAGCGCTGGAACTTCTTCGGCTTGATGCGGTGCAAGTCGACTTCGATCAGCCCGTCCACGCAGTTGGCGAAGTCGGGGTCGACGCCGAAGGCGAGGAAACGCGCGCCGCCCGGTTCGCAGAGTTCGGTGTACTGCTTGTAGAGCACCGGCACCTTGGCGCCGAGCGACTCGAGATTCGCGCGCAGCAGCTTGAAGCTCTGCTCGGCGTCGAGCCCGCGGTAGCAAGGCGCGTCGGCGAGAAATCGGAACGGGTGGCGCGCGCGGGCCGGAGGCGCGGTCTCGGTGCTCGGCATCGCACCCGCGGCGGCGAGCGCACCGTCCGCACCGTAGTGCTGCCCGTAGTACGCGACGAGCTGCTCGCGCGCCGCGATCGGCAGCTCGGCGCTGATCGACACCGGCCCGAACAGGTAGCGCACGTCCGGATGCGCGCGCAGGTAGGCGCCGATGCCGATCCACAGGTAGTCGAGGCTGCGCGAGCCCCAGTAGGCCGGCGCCACGAAACTGCGGCCCAGCTCCATCCCCTCGGCGGCATGGGCCTGCGCTTCCGCGCCGAATTCGAACAGGCTGGCGGTGTAGAGGCCCTTCAGGCCGCGCGTCGCCAGCACCTCGCTGCCGCGGCAGACGCGGTAGGCGCCGGCGATCTGCAGCGCCTCGGCGTCCCACAGCACGATGTGCTCGTACCAGGTGTCGAACGCGTCGACGTCGAAGGCGCGACCGGTGCCCTCGCCCACCGCGCGGAAGCTCTGCTCACGCAGGCGGCCCAGCTCGCGCAACAGCAAGCTGTCGGCGCGCAGCCGGCCGACGCGGATCTGCTTGCCGTCGGGCGTGCGGCCGAGTTCGCGCATCGCCAGCACCTCGGCACGCAGCGCGCCGCGGTCGACCGCATGTGCCAGCGGCGCCGGGTCGGGTGGCGCGGTTTCGCGGCGCGTGCCGATGGCCTGCAACGCCTGCCGCATCGAGGCCAGGGCCTTTGCGGTGTCGAGCCGGCCGCCTTCCGCCATGCCGGCATCGATGCGCCGCGGCAAGCCGACGCGCAGGTCGATGCGCAGGCCGCGCGCCTTGAAGATCTCGCGCGGCAACAGGGCCGTGCCCACCGGCTTGTAGAGGCTGGAGAGCCCATAGAACAGCGCCGAGTTCTTCGCCTTGATCCGCACCGGCAGTACCGGGGCGCCGCTCTCACGCGCGAACTTGACAAAACCGGCGCGCCAGCGGCTGTCTTGCACGCCACGCCAGCCGAAACGGGCGACTTCGCCGGCCGGAAAGACGATCACGGCCTGCTCGGCCTCCAGAGCCGCCGTGACGGCACTCAGGCTCTCGGCACTGGGTTTGCCGCCGAGGATGCGCATCGGCAGCAACAGCTCACGAAGACCTTCGAACTCCATCAGCAGATCGTTGGCGAGGATGCGCACGTCGCGGCGCACCGTACCGACCAAGTGCAACAGCGCCAGCGAATCCAGTGCCCCCAGCGGATGATTCGCCACGATGATGACGCGCCCGGTCTGTGGGATGCGACCGCGCTCGACCTGGTCGACGGTGTAGCGCGTGCCGAGATGGTCGAGCACGCCCTCGACGAAATCGAAGCCGCTGCGGTGCGCGTTGGCGGCCAACCACGCGTTGATCTCGTCGAGCTTCCCGAACTTCGCAATGGAACGGGCGAAGCCCTGAGCTAGGGCCGCCTTCGGGCCCTCGAACCAGTGGGGGTAGCGTTCGGCGAGGCGCTGTTCGAGCTGGATCACCCTGCTGGGCTCCGCGGTGGTTTGCGCAATGCTGTCGATGCTTCGCGACGCGGCGATGGCGCTTCGGTTGCAGGCCGATGACGCTGCCCGCTGCGATGCGCGCCGATCCACCACGCCGCGGGCGCGGCGCTCGCATCCACTTAACCAACGGCAACGCGACCAGGACGAAGATGCGCGAGCGGCGAGAGGGGTGTATCATCCGCCGCCCATCTTTCCATCCGAATCAAGGGATATAAGACGAAATGAGCAGCTACCTCTTCACCTCGGAGTCGGTGTCGGAAGGCCATCCCGACAAGATCGCCGACCAGATCTCGGACGCCGTGCTCGACGCGATCATCGCGCAGGACCCGCGCGCCCGCGTCGCCTGCGAGACCCTGGTGAAGACCGGTGCGGCCATCGTCGCCGGCGAAGTCACCACGTCCGCGTGGGTCGACATCGAGGCGCTGGCCCGCGATGTCATCAACGGCATCGGCTACAACAACTCGCAGGTCGGCTTCGACGGCCACACCTGCGCGATCATCAACATGCTCGGCAAGCAGTCGCCCGACATCAACCAGGGCGTCGACCGCAAGAAGCCGGAGGAACAGGGCGCAGGCGACCAGGGCCTGATGTTCGGCTACGCCTGCGACGAAGCCCCGGAGTTCATGCCGGCGCCGATCTACTACTCGCACCGCCTGGTCGAGCAGCAGGCCAAGGTGCGCAAGAGCGGCAAGCTGAAGTGGTTGCGCCCGGATGCGAAGTCGCAGGTCACCCTGCGCTACGACGGCAACACCATCCTCGGCCTCGACGCCGTGGTGCTGTCAACCCAGCACGACGAGGGCGTCAAGCAGAAGGACATCATCGAAGGCGTGATCGAGCACGTCTTCAAGCCGGTGCTGCCGAAGGAGTGGCTGGCCAAGCTGCCGAAGTCGAAGATGCACATCAACCCGACCGGCAAGTTCGTCATTGGCGGTCCGGTGGGCGACTGCGGCCTGACCGGCCGCAAGATCATCGTTGACTCCTACGGCGGCATGGCCCGCCACGGCGGCGGTGCCTTCTCGGGCAAGGACCCGTCGAAGGTCGACCGCTCGGCCGCTTACGCCGCGCGCTACGTCGCCAAGAACATCGTGGCCGCCGGCCTCGCGCGCAAGTGCGAAGTGCAGGTGAGCTACGCCATCGGCGTGGCCGAGCCGACCTCGATCTCGGTCACAACGTTCGGCACCGGCGTCGTCGAGGATTCGGTGATCGAGAAGCTGATCCGCGCCAACTTCGACCTGCGCCCGTACGGCATCACCAAGATGCTCGACCTCGAGCACCCGATCTACCAGGCCACCGCCAGCTACGGCCACTTCGGCCGCAAGCCGAAGGAAGTGACCTACACGGGCGCGGACGGCAAGAAGAAGACCGCCACTGCCTTCTCGTGGGAGAAGACCGACCGCGCTGAAGCGCTGAAGGATGCGGCCGGCCTGAACAAGGGCGGCAAGGCCAAGGGCAAGAAGAAGTAATTCGCGAAAGCGATGATCGGGGCGGCGAGGCCGCCCTGCCCTGCGAAACGAAGCAAGACCCGACGGCCCGCGAAAGCGGGCCGTTGGCGTTCATGGGTCTCGGGGCCTGCCCTGCTATCGTCCGCTCATCCGCCAGAGCGCACGCCTCCACCAATGAACCACACGATCATGCCGCGAGGTGTTGCTGTGGCCGCGCTGTGTGTTCTGTTGATGGAGCCGGCCATGTCGGCCCCTCGCTTGGCGCCGCCCGATCAACGCGCCGATCGCATCCATGTCGACAAGTCGGAACGCCGCATGGTGCTCCTGCGCGAAGGGCGCGTGCTTCGCAGCTATCGAATCCGCCTCGGAGACGCGCCGGAGGGCCACAAACGCCAGCAGGGCGACGAGCGCACACCGGAGGGCGAGTACCGCATCGATGGCCGGAACCCCGGCAGTCGATTCCATCTCTCATTGCGCCTGTCGTATCCGAACACCGCCGACCGCGCGCAAGCGCGTGAGCGAGGCGTCGACCCCGGAGGTGACATCTTCATCCACGGCGGGAGCCGCCCCTATTGGCCGATCGACTGGACCGACGGCTGCATTGCTGTGACGAACCAGGAGATCGAGGAAATCTGGCAGCTCGTACCCACCGGGATCCCGATCCAGATTGATCCATGACCGGTGCATCACGCCGTTGGCAACGGAAAACCGGCGGCTCCCTGCGCGCGACCGCTTCACCCGGCGGCTGCGCGGCCCGGGTACAATCGCGCCCGCTCCCGCCAAGGGGCGCTGCATGCCAGGCGCAAGGCCCGGCTCAGGCTTGGCGGATGTCCTCACGGACAAGCCCTCGTAAACCGCGCCCGATTTGCCACCACCGCCCCGCGCGCCGCGCGGACGCAAATCCCGGAGATCCAAATGAACGCTGTTCTGAACCTGCCGACCGACTACAAGGTCGCCGACCTCTCGCTCGCCGACTGGGGCCGCAAGGAAATCGACATCGCCGAGCAGGAAATGCCCGGCCTGATGTCGATCCGCCAGAAGTACGCCGCCGCCAAGCCGCTGAAGGGCGTGCGCGTCACCGGCTCGCTGCACATGACCATCCAGACCGCCGTGCTGATCGAGACGCTGAAGGACCTCGGCGCCGATGTGCGCTGGGCGTCGTGCAACATCTTCTCGACGCAGGACCACGCCGCCGCCGCGATCGCCAAGTCGGGCACGCCGGTGTTCGCGTGGAAGGGCGAGACGCTGGAGGAGTACTGGGACTGCACGCTCGACGCCGTCACCTTCCCGGGCGGCAAGGGCCCGGAGCTCGTCGTCGATGACGGCGGCGACGTCACGTTGCTGATCCACAAGGGCTACGAGCTCGAGAAGGGCGACAGCACCTGGGTGAACTCGCCCTCGGGCTCACACGAGGAGCAGGTGATCAAGGACCTGCTGAAGCGCGTCGCCAAAGAGCGTCCGGGCTTCTGGACGAATGTCGTCAAGGACTGGAAGGGCGTCTCGGAAGAGACCACCACCGGCGTGCATCGCCTCTACCAGATGCTCGAGGCTGGCAAGCTGCTGGTGCCGGCCATCAACGTCAACGACTCGGTCACCAAGTCGAAGTTCGACAACCTCTACGGCTGCCGCGAGTCGCTGGCCGACGGCCTGAAGCGCGCGATGGACGTGATGCTGGCCGGCAAGGTCGCGGTCGTCTGCGGCTACGGCGACGTCGGCAAGGGCTCGGCCCACTCGCTGCGCGCCTACGGCTGCCGCGTGGTCGTCACCGAGATCGATCCGATCAACGCCCTGCAGGCCGCGATGGAAGGCTTCGAGGTCAACACGGTGGAAGCCACGCTCGGCCGCGGCGATATCTACGTCACCACGACCGGCAACAAGGACGTGATCACGCTTGAGCACATGCAGCAGATGAAGGACCAGGCCATCGTCTGCAACATCGGCCACTTCGACAACGAGATCCAGATCGACCGCCTGAACAACTCGGGCGCGGTTCGCCTGAACATCAAGCCGCAGGTTGACAAGTACACCTTCGCTAAAGGCAACGCGATCTTCATGCTGGCCGAAGGCCGCCTGGTGAACCTCGGCTGCGCCACCGGCCACCCGAGCTTCGTCATGTCGAACTCGTTCTCGAACCAGACCCTCGCGCAGATCGACCTGTGGGCCAACAAGGACACCTACGAGAAGAAGGTCTACATCCTGCCGAAGAAGCTGGACGAGGAAGTCGCCCGCCTGCACCTCGAGAAGATCGGCGTGAAGCTGACCAAGCTCACCGCCGAGCAGGCCGCCTACCTCGGCGTCGACGTCGAGGGCCCGTACAAGCCCGAGCACTACCGCTACTAATAGACGAGATCGCGCCGGCCCTTCGCGGCCGGCGCGGCACGGCAACACGGATCCAGCGGAACGCAACGGCGCCTTCGGGCGCCGTCGCCGTTTCCGGCAGTGCGTTCGACAATGGTGATCAGGCGATGGCGACCACGCGGTTGCGGCCCGCCGCCTTCGCCTTGTAGAGCGCGGCGTCCACTTCGCGGTACAGCGCATCGCCATCGCGGTGCTTGATCGGATCGAAAGCGCCGAGGCCGATGCTCGCGGTCACGTTGAAGTCGCTGCCGTCCGGCAGCGAGAAACGCAGGGCGTTGATGCGGCGGCGCAAGTCCTCGGCCACAAGGATGCCCTGCGAGGCATCGACGCCGCGCAGCACCGCACCGAACTCCTCGCCACCGAGGCGCGCGGGGACTCCGCGCACGGCTTCGACGGACGCGCGCAGCGCTTCGGCCACGCCGATGATCACGCGGTCGCCGGCCACGTGGCCGAAGCGGTCGTTGACCTGCTTGAAGCGGTCGACGTCCAGCACGAGCAGCACCACGCCGGTCTCACGTGCCGCCGTCGCCGCATCGAAGATGGTCTGGAAGTGGCCGCGGTTGGCGAGCCCGCTGAGCGCGTCGACGCGGCTCAGCCGCACGTAGCGATCACGCTCGGTGCGCAGCTCGATCTCAAGCTCGAGCTTGGCCTCGTACTCGCGATTGGCGCGGAAGATCACCGCCACGAGATACAGCAGGTTGATGCCCATCATCAGCATCAGGCCGCGATGCCCCCCCTCCCAAGCCATCGCGGTGACGGTGGGGAGCACCATCAGACCGATGCCAGCGAAGGCCTGGATACGCCCGACCGCGTACAACTGCGCGTAGGCCGTGGCCAGCGACACCACGCCGAGCGCCGTGATCATCCGCGACGCCGCGAAGGCCGGATCGAGCCAGGCCCAGCCACACAGACCGCCCCACAGTGCGGCCATGGCGAGCAGCTGCAGCCACCGGCGGCGCTGCACGCGTGCTGCCGTCTGGGCATCCGGCAGCTCCGGCGTCGGCAGAAAGCGCAACGCCGCCAGCGAAGCCAGACCGAGGCCGCCGGCCAGCGCACCCGGCCAGCGCAGGGTCAGCGCCTCGCTGTACAGCACGATCAGCGTCCACGAGAACACGTAGAACACCCCGCCGAGCAGCGAGCGCTCGCGCAGGTCGGCCACGCGCTGGCGTGCCGAGGCGAGCGTCGCCGCCCGGCGCAGGGCGGTGATCGTAGTCATGCGAGGGGGGTTCATCGCCGCATTATCGATGCGTCGGCGCTGCCGTGGGGGGTGTCGCAGCGCAGCACGGCGAAGGAGCACATCTTTTCATCGCGACGAAGCGATACAATCTCACCCTCCCAGTCCGACGCGCATGCCCATGGCCGTTTCCTTCGAGTTCTTCCCTCCAAAAACCGACGAGCAGCGCCAGCAGCTCGACCGCACGGTGGAAAAACTCGCCGCCCACGGCCCGCGCTTCGTCTCGGTGACCTTCGGCGCCGGCGGTTCGACGTTGAGCTACACGCCCGAGACCATCCGCCACCTGCGCGAGCACCACGGCCTCGACGCCGCGCCGCACCTGTCCTGCGTCGGCGGCACCCGGGCCGAGATCGTCGAGCTGCTGCACCGCTATCGAGCGATGGGCTGCACACGACTCGTCGCGCTACGCGGCGACCTGCCCTCGGGCATGGGGGCGCTCGGCGAACTGCGCTACGCGGAAGACCTCGTGCGGCTGATCCGCGCCGAGTTTGGCGACGCTTTCCACATCGAGGTCGGCGCCTATCCGGAAGTGCACCCGCAGGCCGACGACGCGCTCGCCGACCTCAGGCACTTCGCCGCGAAGATGGGCGCCGGTGCCGACAGCGCAATCACGCAGTACTTCTACAACGCCGACGCCTACTTCCGTTTCGTCGATGCCGCACGCGCGGCCGGCGTCACCCAGCCGATCCTGCCCGGCATCATGCCGATCTCGAACTACACCCAGCTCAAGCGGTTCTCCGAGGGTTGTGGCGCCGAGATCCCGCGTTGGTTCGGCAAGCGCCTCGCGGCCTTCGGCGACGACGTCGAGAGCCTGCGCGCCTACGCGGCCGACGTCGTGGCCGAACTCTGCCGCCGCCTGCTCGCCGGCGGCGCGCCCGAGCTGCACTTCTATACGCTGAACCTCGCTAAGCCGACCCTGGCCGTGCTGGAGCGCCTGCGCTAGCGTGCGCGTATGCGCTACCGCCGCTCGCCCCCCCTCGCCGCTTTCGGGCCGACGCCCTTCGCAATCGTCGCGATCGTGATTTTCTGCACCTTTGGGGCAACGTCGACCCCGGTGCGCGGACAGGGCGG
>JBOFQO010000288.1:0-1750 GCA_051660925.1 Silanimonas sp.
CGCAATCCGGCGGGCGGGCACGGCTCGAGGTCACGCCGCTCGACGTCGACGACGCTGATTTCGCCGGGTGCCTCATCGCGCTGGCGCCCGATCTGGTGATCCACACCGCCGGGCCGTTCCAGGGCTGCGATTACCGCGTGGCGCGGGCCTGCCTCGCTGCCGGCGCGCACTACGTCGACCTCGCCGACGCGCGCGGTTTCGTCGGCGGTATCGGCACGCTCGATGCGGAAGCGAAGGCCGCGGGGCGCTGGGTGGTGAGCGGCGCCAGCAGCGTACCGGCGCTGTCCTCGGCGGTGGTCGCGGCCTTCGCGCCGCGCTTCACCGCGCTGCGTCGCGTTGAATCCGCCATCGCGCCGGGCAATCGCACCGATCGCGGCCTCGCGACGACGAAGGCGATTCTCGGGTACGTCGGCAAACCTGTTCGCGCGCTCGTCGACGGCGAGTGGCGCGCGGTGCACGGCTGGCAGTCGCTGCGGCGCTGGCGTTCCGAGGCGCTGGGCACGCGCTGGCTGGCGCGCTGCGAGGTGCCCGACCTCGACCTGCTGCCGGCGCGCTGGCCGACGCTGACGCATTGCGATTTCCGCGCCGGGCTGGAGCTGACGCGCATGCACCACGGGCTGTGGCTGGCCTCGTGGGCGGTGCGCGCGGGGCTGGTGCGCGATCTGTCCGCGTTCGCCGAACCGCTGCTGCGGCTCAGCCGCGCGTGGCAGGGCGGCGGCAGCGACCGCGGCGGCATGCGCGTGGTGTTGGACGGCGACGGCGTCGACGGCCGGCCGCTGCGCGTCGACTGGCAGCTGGTCGCGGGCTCGGGCCACGGTCCGCAGGTGCCAGCCACCGCGGCGGTGATCCTTGCGCGGCGCTTCGCGGCGGACGCGATGCCGGGCGCGGGCGCGGCGCCCTGCGTCGACGTGCTGCGCCTCGACGAGTTCGAATCGGCGTGGCGCGGATTCGATATCGGCACTGCGGTCGTCGAGACGCGCGGCTGATCGCTTCAGTCGAGGAAGCGCGCGCGCTCGTCGGCGGGCGGCAGCAGGCAGGCCTCGCGCTGACCGAACCAGCGGTAGCGGTTGCGCGCGATGAGCCGATAGCCAGCATCGCGCAGCGCCCGAGGCGTGAGGCGGATCAGCGCGGCGACCAGCCGCCAGCCGGGGCCGAGATGCGCGAGCACCGCGGCCAGCGCGTCGCTGTCGGTCAGCGCGCGGCCGCGGTCGAGGAACAGAAAGGTCGCCGGGTCGTCGGGATCGATGCCCGCTTCCATCAACAGCTTTCGGCCGTGCGCGCCCTGCATCGCTGCGAACTGCAGGTCGGCCGGCAAGCGTGGCCGCGCCAGCAGGAAGTGCACCCAGCCGCTGCACAGG
Organism: Silanimonas sp.; assembly: GCA_051660925.1. GTDB lineage: Bacteria > Pseudomonadota > Gammaproteobacteria > Xanthomonadales > Xanthomonadaceae > Silanimonas. Next base: position 1,359 of record JBOFQO010000288.1, read on the forward strand.
GTGCAGACGCCGTCGAACACGATCACGCGAGAGGGGCGGTCAGGCGGCATCGAGCGTGCCCCGGTAGTGCACCAGCAGGCCGACCACCGGCAGTGCGGCGCGCACCTCGAAGGCGTAGCGACCGTCGCGCGCCGACTCGTGCGCGGTGACGCCATCGAACCAGCGCACCGGCAGCGGCAGCCCCAGCGCGCGCACGCCGACGATGCGCCAGCGCAGGCCGCCCGCGTCGGCACCGAGCATGAAATCGAACACGACGAGCCCGAGCCGCTCGCGCAGCGCGACGCCGTCGGCCCACAGCCGCGAAGGCATGGCGTGCGTGCCGAAGCGACGCAGCCAGCGTTCGCCGTGGGCGTCCGCGTCGATGCGCACTTCGACCTCGACCTCGCCCGCCG